>JBDSLD010000156.1:0-36358 GCA_039916545.1 Ferruginibacter sp. | reverse complement strand
ATGAAATACCTGTTATTGATGCTGATACCAAACAGGTATGGTATGGCATTGACGCCCTGCTGGAAATACTCGGTCAAAAATTACCTTTTATTAAAACTGCCGGAAATATTAAACCTGTAAAATGGGTGCTTTATAAATTTTACAGGTTCATCTCCTATAACAGGCGGGTGATTGTTGCGAGCGGGCAACCAGCTGGTAATTTTGATTGCACACCTGATTTCAACGTTCGCTACCGCATTAGCTTCCTGGCAATATTTTTAGTCTTTAACACCTTAATGCTGTTTCCATTTCAGCAATATCTTTTAAGCAACAGCCTGTTTAAAACAACATCCATCCAACAACTACAATGGATTCATTTAACCATTGTTTCTTTAAATATTGGTATGGCTGCCCGGCTGGGAAAAAAGGCTGGCATCGAATACCTGGGCCAGGTAAATATGCTGGCGCTGACAGGAATTCTATTAACCGTGCCATTGGTAATAATCAATAAATACCTGCACCTGGGTAATATTGGTATCAACAGTTTTTACCTGGGCGTACTGGCGGTATTGATCATAAGGGAATACAGGCGGCGAATGACGTTTGCACATATTATTTCCACTTACCGCTGGATTGTTATTGCAAACATATTAAGCATTACGGCATTTCTATTGTACCTCATCTTCTAACACAAATTATATGAAAAATAAAAAAATAATCATTGCCGGTGGCAGCGGTTTTATCGGACAGGAACTTTGTAATTTTTTTGGCGATCAAAATGAGGTTGTTATTTTGAGCCGGCAAATACCAGGTAAGAAGACAAATGCTTTTGGTGAAAATCATGTCAAAAAAGAAATTGTAAATAATATCCGCTTTGTTAAATGGGATGCCGCCCGGTTGGATACATGGGCAACTGAAATTGATGGTTCCGACCTGGTGATTAATCTTGCGGGTAAATCCGTCAATTGCCGCTATACCGAAAAAAATAAAAAGGAGATTTTTGACAGCAGGACCAATTCTACCAAAGTGATCGGCCAGGCAATTCAACAGGCGACCCATCCGCCAGCCTTATGGATAAATGCGGCTTCTGCAACTATTTATCCCGACGCAGGCAATACTCCACGCGACGAAAGCTTTACTGACTTCCACGATGATTTCTCTGTACAGGTTTGCCAGCTTTGGGAAAAAACATTTTACGAACAACGCACTCCTTTTACCAGAAAAGTAGCGTTGCGCATGGCCATTACTTTAGGCCCGGGCGGGGTGATGATCCCCTATTTTAATTTATTAAAATTTGCATTGGGCGGGAGGCAAGGCAGTGGAAAACAAATGTATAGCTGGGTTCATATATCCGATACCTGCAGGATGATCGAATGGGTTGCGGAAAATAAAGCCTTGGAGGGAACTTATAATTGTAGTAGTCCGGAACCGGTTAGCAACAATGAATTTATGCAAACACTGCGTGCTGCCACCGGGCACCGGGTAGGGCTGCCAGCTTATACCTGGATGCTTAAAACCGGTGCTGCCATTATTGGTACTGAAACAGAATTGATATTAAAAAGTCGTTGGGTACTGCCAACAAGGATGCTCGCAACCGGCTTCCGGTTTAAGTATGCGGCGCTAAACGATGCTGTTAAAGATATACTTGACAAAACTGCCCGAAAGAGATATCATTTATTTTAAATGGCACCGGGCCGTTTACCCGGCTACTTATCGCCTTCTTTAGTAAATTTGTTTGATAAAATGAACAGTGCAGCAACCATATTATTTGACGGCGTTTGCAACTTATGCAATGGTGCAGTAACGTTCGTGATTAAACGCGACCGGACATCCATGATAAAGTTTGCGGCTTTACAGAGTGATGCGGGCCGGCGGCTATTGGATCAATATAATTTACCCGCTGACGCATTCAACTCTTTTGTATTTATTGAACACGGCATTGCGTATACCCGATCGACCGCCGCTTTAAAAGTGTGTAAATATTTAACCGGCTGGTGGCCGCTGATGTATGGCTTTATTATTGTACCTAAATTCATCCGGGATGGCATTTACAAATGGATTGCGGCGAACAGGTATAAGTGGTATGGAAAGAAAGATCAATGCATGGTGCCTACAAAAGAATTAAGAGCAAGGTTTTTGTAGCCGGCTTATTGATAATTTGTAATTGACGCATCTTGCCGGCGAATAACTAAAAACTATTGACTAGCCAGCTAAAAAACACTGAACCCATAAACGAATTTAATATATGGAACCTAAAAAAACATTGGTCATCGGCGCATCTGCTAATCCTTCCAGGTACAGTTACCTGGCAGTTAAAAAATTATCCGCCCATCAACATCCTGTAATTGCATTAGGCATCAAAAAAGGAGCTATTGGAAATACCGAGATCGAGACTGATAAAAAGCCTTTTGAACAAATTGACACCATCACCTTGTACATAAACCCAACACGTCAAAAGGACTACTACGATTATATCCTGGGGCTTCAGCCTAAAAGGATCATATTTAACCCGGGTACCGAAAATGATGAATTATCCATGCTGGCCAGTCAGAAAGGTATCAAAGCCATAGAAGCCTGCACGCTGGTTTTACTAAGCACCGGACAGTATTAATCCCATCCAATAACAGTAATTTTTCTAAATCTGCAATCCTCCCCTGTTTATTCTTCGTTTTATAAAATATTTTGCAGCAATTGCCGTTTAATTCTCTAATACTACCGGAGTGTCTTTGTTAGTATTCCAGTACCCTAAACATACAACATGAAACGCCTTACAACCACAATTTGTATGGTACTGCTTGCCCTGTCCGCAGTTACCGGCTATTCGCAAAACAGGCAGTCCGTTAAGCCATCTTTGTTTACCGCTTTTCCAACAACGATCAATTGTACCGAGGCCCAGCTTAGCAGCCTTTTTACACAGAAAGGCACCAACGTTAGCCTGTCACTGGACAATAAGCTTACGCTTTCAGGACCTGTCACCAGTAACCTGGTAAAGTATCATAACCTACAAACTATCGTTATAAAATTACCAGCATTTAAGAACACCCTATTTTCCTTATCAAAACAAACAGACAAAAACAATAATAATACTTATGTAGGCAGGATATTGAATCCATTGTATGCAGACGGCTTTGAATTAAAGCGACAGGCAAATGGTATTTACCAGCTTACTAAAATAGACATCGACAAGATCCTTGTCTATTGCAACCAGTAAAATCTGCTGGTAATTTTCAGGTCCAATCCTTATTAAAATCAACCCGGTTTAATCCCCGGAAATCCTAAACCCTCTAAAATGAAGAAGCCATCTATCCCTTTGCTGCTTTTACTGGCGTTGTCAGTTTCTTTCCGGGGAATTTGTTTACCCGTGCTAAATAGCCTTCCGACGGCGGCTGCCACTATCTATCTGGATTTCGACGGGTACAATGTAAACTCTGCTTACTGGAATGGAGGCACTCCTTTTACCTGCGTGTCATCCGGCATGACCGATATTCAAATAAAAGAAGTATATGACCGGGTTGCGGAAGATTACCGCCCTTTTGATATCAATATAACGACCGATGAATTAAAATTTTTAGCTGCCCCGCTTTCTTCCCGGATCAGGGTGGTAATTACATCCACCAGCAATTGGTTTACGGGTGTTGGCGGCGTATCATTTGTAGGTTCATTTAAATGGGGCGATGATACACCTGCATTTGTATTCAGCGACAGGCTGGGCTCCGGGAACCCCAAAATTGTTGCCGAATGTTGTTCACATGAAAGCGGCCATGCGGTTGGCTTATCGCACCAATCCACCTATGACAGCACTTGTAATTTAACCGCAACTTATAATGAAGGTGAAGGAACCGGTGAAGCAAGTTGGGCCCCAATAATGGGCAATAGTTACTACCGGAACATGAGTGGCTGGAACAACGGACCTACTCCATACGGCTGCGCGACCACACAGGATAACTTATCTATCATAACAACCCAAAATGGGTTCACCTACCGAACTGATGACTACAGTGACGACATTAAAAACAATGCGGCGAATATTTTGTTTTCAGGTGTTGATGTCAGTGGAATTATCTCGACCAATACCGATAAAGACGCTTTCACTTTTACATTGACTCAAAACTCAGCTATCCACCTCGACATCAGGCCATTTAGTGTAGACGCCAATTACGAGGGCGCGAACCTTGATGTAAAAATGTCTTTGTATAATTCAGCTGGTATACTGGTACAAAATTTTGATCCGGCGGCTACAATGAATGTAGTGGCAGACACCATATTAAATAAAGGAACCTATTATATATTGATCGATGGCGCAGGCAACAGCAATGTAGATGATTATGGGAGCCTGGGTTCTTACACGATCAGTTCTTCAGTAACGGCTATTTTCCCGGAAAGAAGTGTGGCGCTGAAGGGTGCAGTGGAAAAAGATAAGCATGACCTCAACTGGGATATCATATCCGATGAACATATACGATCAGTAATTCTGGAATCCTCGGTGGATGGCATACAATTCAATACAGTCAATGGTATTACCGCATCCAATAGCTTTACTTATACCCCCTTTCAAAAAAATGACCTGTATTACCGGGTAAAAGTTATTTCGGTATCAAACAATATTATCTACTCAAATACCATTAAGTTGAAAGGTGTAAGTAAATCAGGGAAATTATTTATTGTTTCTACACTTATTCAAAACTGGATCACTGTAAATGCCGGCGACAATTATCAATACCTGGTAAGTGATATCAATGGCAATGCGATTGCGCGGGGAAAGGGTGAGCCGGGGCTTAACAAATTAGACATGAGCAGGATGCCCGGCGGTATGTATGTATTGCAATTATTCAGTAATAACCAGCACCAAACAGAGCGCATTGTAAAACAGTAAAAAATTGATGTGCAAAATGTAGCTTTTTAAAAGAAGGTATTAATCATAATATTAAGAACGAATTATAAGACAGTTAGGTAGATTCATGTGCAATGTAAGGGGTCAGCGTAAGGGGCTGGCCCTTTTTTTATTTTACAATCGCCTCTGCCATTTTGCGATGTTAAACAATTCTTTTTCCGAAGCATAGTAAGGGCATCTCTTTACAATTGATGTCCCTTTATTTTTACGACCAGCACAAACCTCGCATTAATAATCCCCAATCGCCTGAAACGCGGTACATACAAGGTTAAATTATCATTACAACTATGATAGATGCTTGTCGCATTCATTATTTCCTTAACTTTAAAAAACCCCTTTTTATATGTTATGGAGAAAATTCAATGGTGACCCCATTCAACTACCCATCAAATCAGCGGTGGAAGAAACAATCAAAAGAGAGACAAAAGCAGGCTATCATTTGAAAGTTTGTATTGGAACAGACAGCCAGGTAAAAGGTAAAGAAACCGAATTTGCCACCGTGATTGTTTTTTTACGGGAGGGACATGGAGGCTTTATGTTTATCCACAATGAAAAGACTTTATTCAAATACAGCATCAAGGAACGCATGCTGGTAGAGGTTGCCAAGAGCATCGAAATCGCTTACGAGTTGTGCGACCTTTTTACCTTGTACGATGTTGATATGGAAGTGCATGCCGACATCAATACCAATCCCCAATTTAAAAGTAATGAGGCATTGCGCGAGGCCATGGGTTATATACTGGGTATGGGTTTTGCCTTTAAAGCCAAGCCGGAAGCCTTTGCCAGTAGCAGCTGTGCCAATAAAATGGTAAATTAAAAACTATAACCAGCCTAACTGATCATTCTGCCGTTTTTACAGTATTTAATACACCGGTTTGTTAAATCATACCTAAATCTTATCCGAGCCTGTCCTAACAGTCATTAGCAAATTAGCTAATCGGCCAATTAGCTAACTGACTTTATCGTACATTGAATATCTTTGCCCTCCATTAAAAAAAATAATATGAGCGAAACAGCACTTACCAAAGGGGAGATACATACCGGCAAAGGTGTGTTAACCTTCGAATTATACGACGATGATGCACCGATAGCCGTTGCCAATTTTAAAAAGCTGATCGGGGAAGGGTTTTATGATGGCCTTAGTTTTCACCGGGTAATTCCCAATTTTATGATACAGGGAGGTTGTCCGAATGGAACAGGAGCGGGCGGACCAGGCTACACCATTCAATGTGAAACCAAAGGTAACAAGCAGATCCACGACCGTGGAGTAATTTCAATGGCGCACCGTGGCCCGAATACCGGGGGCTCGCAATTTTTCATTTGCCACAACCGTTCCAATACCAAACACCTGGATGGTGTACATACCTGTTTTGGAAAAATAACAGGTGGGCTGGATATTATTGACGATATCAGGGGAGGCGACAAAATGGAAAAGGTCGTTTTACTAAGTTAAGGATTACAAAAAAATTTCAGGCAAACAAAGCCATCCATCTTTTAATTGTATTATTGATGGGTGGCTTTGTGTTATAAAAAAGTGCCTGTCTGACACCGTCGTGATATTACTGCGCGATTTCAATTTAAAAAATGCGATACCTGTTATTATTGATGTCATTGTATGCGGGCTCCGTCAAGGCCCAACCCATGCTGGCAGATAGTCTTGTAAAAGAACATTCGTTACGGGAAACAATATTTTTTTTAACGCAGGATAGTCTAAAAGGCAGGTTGACAGGAGGCCAGGGCGCTGATGCCGCTGCGGCATTTATTGCTGCTAAATTTGATTCCATTGGCTTAAAGCCAATGCCAGGCAACCAGGATTATATTGATAGCTTTCTTGTCCGGTACGAGGGGAAAAAAATACCTGCAAAGAATGTGATCGGCGCGCTCCCCGGAAAATTTACAAATGATACGATGGTCATTTTTTCAGCCCACTACGACCATATCGGCCAAAAGGATGATCTGCCTTACAATAAAGAATATAATAACAGGGACGATATTTTTAACGGTGCCAACGATAACGCTACCGGGGTTGCAGCTTTATTAGAACTGGCCAAATATTACAAGGCACAAAATAACAATCGCTACTTACTATTATTTGTTGCATTTTCAGGTGAAGAAATGGGCATGTTAGGGTCGGCCTATTTTATGAGTAAAACGAAATACGGACAAATAAAAACCGTGATAAACCTTGAAATGCTTGGAAGGCCGGCCAATGACGACTGCTTTATTATTTCGTTGAATAACAACAGTATCAGGAACACTTTAAACCGCTATTTTAAAAAATACCAGCAGAAAGGAGAAAAGATTTTTTTTGAAAACGATCCATATCCCGACCAGGATTTATCCCGGAGAAGCGATCATTATCCATTTGCCCGGAAAATTAAAAATGCTTTCACCATCATGGCAAGTTCGCCTGAAGACATTTATTATCATTCCGTAGATGATGAATTTGAAACGATCGATTTTGATTTTTTGTTAAGGGCTACGAAAAATATAGCCATGGCCTGCGAGCAATTTACCCGGTAAATAAAACAAGTAATCATAGCCTGCCTTAAACATTTTACCTCGCTTCCTCCTTTTTCGCTTCATTCTTCTCATCGATCAAAGCCAGTATCTTATCCCTTCCCAATTTTTTTGTGGCACTGCTTACAAAATGCTGGGGCAGGAACTGCCAGGTCTTTCTTAACCGGTCTAAAAAAAGTTTTACATTTTTTGCTACAACTGCCTGGGTTTCTTTATCAGCCTTTGTAAATATCATGGCAAAAGGTATCTGCCATTTGTCCAGCTGGTTTAAAAAATCAAGATCCAGCTTCTGAGGTGTGTGCCGGGCATCAATCAGTACAAAAACCAATTCCAGGTTCTCTCTTTTTCGCAGGTATCCCTCGATCATTTGTTCCCAGCGTCTCCGGCTGCGCATACTTACCTTGGCAAAACCATAACCGGGCAGATCTACCAGGTACCATTTTACATGCTGACCTTCCTTGGTAGTATTAATAGCTGACGCAGACGTTACTTCAAAGTGATTAATGAGCTGAGTTTTCCCCGGGGTGCCGGAAGTTTTGGCCAGTTTGTCGTTATTGCTAAGCATATTGATCAATGAGGACTTGCCTACATTACTGCGCCCGATAAATGCATACTCCTTCTTATCCGGGGCAGGGCATTTCTCAAAATCCGGACTGCTGATGATATACTTAGCTGATTTAATTAGCATTGCGCAAAGATACGATGGAAGGAGTAGGGTTTAAGGTAAGGTTTAGGTTCAAAGATTTTGGTAGCCAGGTTCATTCAATAAGCAGGAAGTTTGCGCGTATTAACTAACATTAAAAAACAAAATAAATGTTAAATCGGCCCCTTTTTAATTTGTGAACTTTAGCATAAAAAATTTAAGCCCAGGAGTCAACCAGTAAATTGAAACCCGTAAACGGCCATCCGTAAACTACAAACCTCCGTATCTTTGCGCCTGATGACACAATTCGCACATGATAACGTTGTTCCGCTTAAAGATTCCGAACTTTCCAAGAAAGAACAGGTAGCAGGAATGTTTGATAATATCGCCTACCGGTACGATTTTTTAAACCGTTTCCTGAGTGCAGGCATCGATATACAATGGCGTAAAAAAGCTATCAGGCAATTGAAAGATATCGATCCTAAAATAATACTGGATGTAGCCACCGGCACAGCCGACGTAGCAATTATGGCGGCACGCATTTTGCATCCCGACAAAATCACCGGAATAGATATTAGCGACGGCATGTTGAAATTTGGCAGAAAGAAGATTGAAAAGCTGGGATTGGAAGGTCGTATTGAACTGTTAAATGGAGATAGCGAAACAATAAATTTTGAAGACAACTCGTTTGATGCAGTTACGGTAGCATTTGGCGTTCGTAATTTTCAGAACCTGGAGAAAGGGTTAAAAGAAATAAAAAGGGTATTGAGGCCAGGAGGTAAATTGGTAGTGCTTGAATTCAGCAAACCGAAAGCAGCAGGAATAAAGCAACTGTATCATTTATACATGAATGTAGTGGCCCCGAACATGGGCAAATTATTTTCAAAGAACCGCAACGCATATAAATATCTAGACGAATCAATTAAAAAATTTCCCGAAGGAAAAAACTTTACTACTATCTTAGACAACCTGGGATACACAAACACTTATTGTAAACCCCTGAGCTTTGGAATATGCAGTATCTATTGCGGAAAAAAATAATACATATTATTATAATTTTATCGGCTTGCCCGGCTATCTGTTTTTCACAGTTGCGAAGCGGCGGGCTTAATAAACCGGATCATGACGATAAATTGTATCACTTTGGGATCAACCTCGGCATGAATAAATCTCATTTTAGTTTTACCCATCACCCCCAGTTCCTGGGGCAGGACAGTGTTATGGGCATTGAAAGTATCAACAGTACGGGTATCAATTTAGCCTGGCTTGTAAACTTGAATTTAAGTTCGCATTTCGACCTCAGGACCTATCCGCTTAATCTTACCTTTAGTGAAAAAGCATTTGAATATGCGTTAACATATCCCGATGCGCCTGTTGGAGAAAATAAAATAACCATAAAAAAGGTGCAATCCATCACCCTGACATTGCCTTTACAAATTAAGTTTAGCAGTGACCGTATCGATAACCTGAAAGTGTACACTATTGCCGGGGTAAAATTTGACTATGACCTGGCTTCTAACGCAGGTAAGAAAAATGCAGATGACCTGATTAAATTAAAGGCACTGGATTATAGCGTTGAAGGCGGCATCGGCTTTCATTTTTACTTTCCTTATTTCGTGTTATCGCCCGAGCTAAAAGTAAGCTGGGGACTTTCCAACCTGCATAGCCGTAACCCGGCGCTCAAGTTTTCAAGTAATATAGATAAGATCAACTCCCGCATGATCTCTTTCTCCCTGACAGTAGAATAAGAAATATTTTTCAGCGATTGCACCGGGAATATTCATCAATAATCATATTCCCTCTTCATAATATTGAAACGGATACCAGCTGTAACCAGCGTTATATTATTGGTAGATTCATTTTCAATTTTATAGTTCCGTTTTTGCGCGGTAAGGTCAAAATATAAATTTTCCCTTAACTCATAGGAAACCTGCAACATCCCATTAAAGCAGTTCGCTTTTCTGCCACCACCCAGGTCGTAACCATAATCACCTGTCCGCGTACTATTATTTAAAAAAGGATTGCTGCCGAAGTTTCTGCCGTTCAGACTATCGAGCCCTTGTTTATAATAAATGATCTTTCCGATAACATACCATTTTGGCGCAGGCTGGTAACGAAGTATCCCGATGAATTCCTGGAAATTTGCCCCCAGGGGATGTGCAAGCGGCTGGTTGTAATGCGTATAATTTGCGATCGTTGAATAGTGCGAATACGTAAATGGCCGAACCCTGTTTGATTCAAACTGCAGGTCGAGGTTGGGTACGCCGAACGCATCGATATATTTACCACCCAGTTGTATGCCCCATTTATTTGCCCACCAGCCTGTATTGGCTTTAACCTGGTTTAGTTTAAATTCATCCAGCAAAAGTTGTCCGTAAAATTGTAAATGGTGAGCAACATTCGCCTTGAAATCGAAACCGGCCAATGCGTTGTCGGGACTACCTATCGTGCCTTCTACGTGCCGGTAAAAAATGATCGGGTTAACATATTGAAATTCAAAATGATTTTTTCTTCCGAAAATAATACCTTCAAATAAACCGACATTCAGCCACTTGGTAAGATTGATGCTTAAATGATGCATAGCCGCATATTTCTTATCAAGCAACGTATCGCCTGTCCTTTGAAACTGGGGTTCCAGTTCCATAAATAAATTCTGGTAATTGAATTTCCAGATCTTTGTGTTAAGTTTTAAAAACAAATAACTATTTCCAAAATCACTTAGGAACAGGCTCCGGTAGCCATTGCCGATGAAATTTTTATCAAAGCCAAATTGTATATCAATATACTTTGCCGCATTAAAAGTTATATAACCCCGGGCATCGAAATAATCTACGCCATTGGTTTTAAATGATTTGTAAAAACCTACGCCTGGCACCCCCCTGTAAGTGTTTACTCTTTGCTGAAAAAACTTTGGTCCCCTTTCCTGGTTGTCGGTGATACTTGTAACAAAACCGATTTTCTTAGAGATCATTCCGCGGGCACTAAGGCCGCGGGTATTCAGGTAGATCATATCATCATTGCCCTGTTCTTTTCCTGCATGAAGTTGTAATATCGGGTTGATGACGAGGAAAAAGTCTTTCTTGTTAACTTCCAGCAGGTTTGTTTTGGTGGTATAAAGCGATTTCAGGATCGCTTTTTTGCTGGCGAAACTCTCTTTTGAACCAGTTACCCATTCCGTATTATTCATCAAAAAGCTATTCATATTGTATTCATCGACTTTCGTAAGTTTAAGGCGATCAGTACCGGAATTCATGTCTGCCTTATGTGCGCTATCGAGAAATTCGGCCTGCTGTACAATGTACTTGCGGTTAAATGGTTTTAAAGTCGAAAAATTGAGGTCCGTATTGGTTTGCTGCTTTATTTCAAGCCTTTCTACGAATTGGTAACCTTTATCGCCCTGGGGCAGATAGGAAGATTGTGCTGCTGCAAAAAAGGGGCAAATAAAAACAAGCAGTTTGAATAAGGTTTTGATAATTTGCATCGGATTTGTTTGATTAACGAAACTCTTTTATTTTCAAGATATGCAAAGATACCTGTTTAAGAACATCGCTGTGGTGAACGAAGGCAAAATTGAACATCAGGATTTATTAATAATAGGAGATAAAATTGAAAAAATCGGCTCATCACTTGCCGAAAAAGGCAACACCATAGAAATTAACGGAGAAGGCAGGTATTTATTGCCGGGGGCGATCGATGACCAGGTGCATTTCCGGGAACCAGGACTTACCCATAAAGCGACTATCTACACAGAAAGCAAGGCTGCGGTAGCGGGTGGCGTTACCAGTTTTATGGAAATGCCCAATACGGTTCCCAACGCTTTAACACTTGAGTTGCTGGAGGATAAATACCATACCGCCGCTCAAACCTCGCTGGCAAATTATTCGTTCTTTATGGGGGTGAGCAATACGAATGCGGCCGAAGTGTTAAGGGTCAATGATTTTAAAAGTTCTATCTGTGGTGTAAAGATCTTTATGGGCGCCAGCACCGGCAATATGCTGGTTGATAATTATGGCACGCTTGAAAAAATATTCCGCGAAACCGAGTTGCTGATCGCTACGCATTGCGAAGATGAAAAAATCATCAGGGAAAATTATGACCGGATAAAAAATGAAAAGGGAATATTGTCAGCATCCGATCACCCGTTGATCAGGGATGACAATGCCTGTTATGAATCATCTTTGGCAGCCATACAGATCGCAAAAAAATACAATACGCGGCTGCATATTTTGCATATCAGCACAGAAAAAGAGATACAGCTTTTTGGGAACATGCTTCCGCTCAAAGAAAAGAAGATCACCGCCGAAGTGTGCGTTCATCACCTGCACTTTACTGCGGATGATTACGCGCAACTGGGTTACCGGATAAAATGCAACCCGGCGATCAAATCGGCCAATAATAAAGAGGCCTTGTGGAAAGCCTTACTGGATGATCGGTTGGATGTGATTGCAACAGATCATGCACCACATTTGTTATCAGAGAAGGAAGGTGATTATGAACACGCGCATGCAGGTCTTCCATTGGTTCAGCATCCATTGTTGCTGATGCTGCATTATTATAAATTGGGTAAGATCAGCCTGGAGAAAATTGTAGAAAAAATGAGTCATGCGGTGGCAGATTGTTTCCGGATTGAAGAGAGAGGCTATATCAGGGAGGGTTATTATGCTGATTTGGTAGTTGCTGACCTTAATACCGCTACCACCGTCAGCAAAGAAAATATTTTGTATAAATGCGGCTGGAGTCCATTAGAAGGCTTTACTTTTCCGGCAACCATTGACAAAACATTTGTGAATGGAAGGATGGTTTATGGAAATGGGGCATGGGATGAATCTATGAGGGGACAAAGAATGAAATTCAGCCGCGGCTAATCCAGCTTATTGGTCTGAAGAACAAATTCGATTTTTTAAAAGACAACAGTAAATTACGTTAACAGGCTATTCTCAGATTTTCTGCGAACCGACAGAGGATGAGTGGCTTATTTTTTATGGAAATAGATAAGACAACATTAACCGACCTTGCCATATTGAATGTAGCCGAAGATTTTTCTGTATTCAATAAACTTAATTTTTGCCGGACCGTAGGAGGCAGGGATAAATTGTATGACAATTTTAACCAGCCGCTGCATAGCATTGACGCGATCAGGGGCATACAGCAAACGCTGCAGGTAATTTTGCAGAATAAAGAACATTGGCCGTCACAGATAAGCAATGGTTCAGTAATGATGATAGAGAAATTTTACCTGGCCACCATTGACGAAATACCTGCTAACCCATCCTCATTTACTGCTTACAATTATAAAATATTTCACCGCCCTGATTTTTCTTTGGTAGAATATTCTGTCGGGCACGCCTTTGATTTTATAAAAGGCATGCAACTAATGATAAAACATTTCTTAACAACCGGTGCGCCGCAGCCATTGGAAAAATTGTTGCTTACCGCGCAGCAAATCATCAGTAAACCACCATTTATTGTTATAGAAAAAAATAATAAAGCATCGGAACTCACTATTAGCCAGCAATTACATTTGGGCAATTTCCTGCGGTACCATTACAAAAGAAATATGCTGGACCTGCTGAACATATATTTTCAGCTGGACGCCTGGTACGGTATGGCAATGGCTGTAAGTACCTATGGCCTTCACTTCCCGGAATTTGTGGAAAGCGATCAGCCATTGTTAAAGGTTAAAGGGTTATTTCATTTATTGCTGGCAAAGCCGGTAGGATACGACCTGACACTTGATCCCCGGTGTAATTTCCTGTTTTTAACAGGTGCAAATATGGCCGGTAAAAGCACTTTTATCAAATCCGTTGGCACAGCTGTTTTTTTGGCGCATTTAGGAATGGGCGTTCCGGTAGAAAGTATGCAGTTGAGCCTGTTTGATGGCATGCTCAGCAATATAAATGTAGTGGACAACCTTGTAAAAGGGGAAAGCTTTTTTTACAACGAGGTACAACGCGTCAAATCTACCGTGCATAAAATTTCAGACGGCAGGAAATGGCTGATACTGATCGATGAGTTATTTAAAGGTACCAACGTCGAAGACGCTATGAAATGTTCCTCCACCGTAATTGAAGGACTGCTAAAAATAAAAAACTCCCTCTTTATATTATCTACACACTTGTACGAAATCGGCGATGCACTGAAAAAATACCCGAATATCAGCTTCAATTATTTTGAAACGCTCGTAAAAGATGACCAGCTGCTGTTCAATTACCAATTAAAAGAAGGCATCAGCAACGACCGTTTAGGATACCTGATCTTAAAAAATGAAGGCGTTGTCGATATGCTCAGGAAATTGTAAAGCCTTGCCAAATTACCGGCATATTCAATAATCAGCGTAAATTTGCGGTTCGCCTGCCCATAAAGACCGGCCAACAGTAATTACATGAAGAATATTTCTAAAATTTTTAAGTACATCCAAATACCCAAAGACAAGTTTTTCCTTTACCTGCTCTATACCATTCTTGCCACGATTTTCTCTTTACTTTCAATAGGATTATTATCTCCGTTCATGAACCTGATCTTTAACACTGATCCTACAAGTTCTACCATTGAAAGCAATTCTATCGGCCCGTTAAAAAAATATTTTCAAACATTGATCGATCAGCATGGCAGACTATTCGGCTTAAGTATCGTGTGCCTGGTGATCGTGGTGGCTACTTTCTTTAAAAACCTTTTCTTATATCTCTCCTACTACACTTCGGCGCCGGTACGCAGCCAGATCCTGTCGAAGTTCCGTATCATGCTGTATGACAAAACACTGAAACTGCCGCTTGGCTATTTTTCTGAGCAAAAAAAGGGTGATATCATGAGCAGGTACCTGGGTGATATCGGGGAGATAAATTCATCTGTGATCATGGCGTTGGAAGGCCTGGTCAAGGATCCGTTGACGATCATTTCCTTCTTATTTTACATGGTTTACCTCAGCCCGCAGTTGTCTTTATTGCTATTGGTATTGCTTCCGCTTACTGCATTGATCATCGGCAAGGTGAGCAAAAAGCTTAAGCGCCAATCCAAGACCTACTCAGAAGTTACCGGTCAGAACCTGGCCCATATTGAGGAAACCCTGGGTGGTATAAAAGTGGTGAAAGCTTTTAATGCCGAATCGCGGATGATGGATAAATTCAGGTACACCAATGATAAATTATTCTCCCTCTTAAATAATATTACCCTGCGCCGCGATCTTGCGAGCCCCATGACAGAAGTATTGGGCGTAACTGTATTGTGCGTGATATTGTACATTGGCGGAAGGATGGTGCTAACCGGCACCGGTTATATGGCAAGTGGCGACCTGATACCATTTATCGTCAGTTTTGCCATGATCATTAATCCCGCAAAAAACTTATCCACCACGGTTTCCAATCTCCAAAAAGGCATGGGGGCCATCGAGCGGATTGAAGATATCCTGGAAGCGCCCATTGTTGTGGAGGAAAAGCCCAATGCCATTGCCCTGGCAGGATTTAACAATAAGATCGAATTTAAGCAGGTGAGTTTTTATTACCAGGACAAAATAATTCTTAACGACATCAACCTTGTTATTGAAAAAGGAAAAACGATTGCACTGGTTGGTTCATCCGGTGCGGGCAAATCAACACTGGCCGATTTATTGCCCCGCTTTCACGACGTGACAACCGGTGATATCCTGATCGATGGCATCAATATAAAGGATTATACGATCCATTCTTTAAGAAGCCAGATGAGCATCGTTACGCAGGAACCAATTCTGTTCAACGATACAATTGGCAGCAATATCGCGCTGGGAAACATCAATGCCACTGCGAAAGAAATCGCCCATGCGGCTCAAATTGCCAACGCGCATCACTTTATTATTTCCAAAGATGAAAAGTACGAAACCAATATCGGTGACCGCGGCATGAAGCTAAGCGGAGGTGAGCGCCAGCGGGTAACTATTGCCAGGGCAGTATTGCAAAATCCGCCGATACTGATCCTGGATGAGGCTACTTCTTCCCTGGATACGGAAAGCGAAAGATTGGTGCAGGACGCCATTATCAACCTGATGCAGGACAGGACCTCCCTCGTAATTGCTCATCGCCTAAGCACCATTCGCAATGCCGATGAGATCATCGTATTACAAAAAGGAGAGATCATAGAAAGAGGGACGCATGATTCACTGATCTCCCAAAACGGCTTCTATAAAAAACTGGTGGAGATGCAGGAGATAAAATAGCCTTCATGCGATTGAGTTTAACATACCTCTCTCCTTTTCATTATTTTCAATAGTTGTTATAGATTAAAAAGTTGTATTAATTTTCTAAGTCAAGTTCTTTACTCTTAAATTCATCAAATACAAAAGATAAAACAATATCTTTAATTAACGATCATTGGATCCGTCGCCTATCCCTCCTACTGCCTGAATTTATTTTTCATTTTTAATCGTACCTTATGTTAGTGAAAACTTACGGCAGTGCTGTATATGGCGTAGATGCAATTACCGTTGCCGTGGAAGTAAATATTAATAACCAGGGCAAATCCGACGCAATCATTGTCGGGCTGCCTGATGGAGCTGTAAAGGAAAGTCTGCTTCGCGTAGAAAGCGCTATCAAAGACAATAACTTTTACATGCCTCGTACCAGGCTGATCGTAAACCTTGCGCCCGCGGACATACGTAAAAGCGGCACCGCCTTCGATCTTCCCATAGCCATGGCAACCCTTGGTGCCAGTGAACAACTGGTAAATCCTGAAAAGCTAACAGACTATGTCATCATGGGAGAGTTGAGTTTGGATGGCACAGTGCGGCCAATCAAAGGAGCCTTGCCCATTGCCATCCAGGCAAGAAAGGAAAATTTTAAAGGACTGATCGTTCCAAAGCAAAATGCCCGGGAGGCCGGCATGGTCAATAACCTTAAAGTATATGGCGTAGGGCACCTGAATGACGTAATCAATTTTTTCAAAGATGAGACTACGCTCGAGCCGACAATTGTAAATACGCGGGAAGAATTTGCTTTTGCGCAGAGTGATTTTGAAATTGATTTCTGTGATGTGAAGGGGCAGGAGAATATCAAAAGAGCATTGGAGATCGCAGCAGCGGGCGGACACAATGCGATACTGATCGGGCCACCCGGCGCCGGGAAAACCATGCTGGCGAAACGTTTACCTACGATCCTGCCACCACTGTCATTACAGGAAGCTTTGGAGACCACCAAGATCCATAGCGTGGCGGGTAAACTACCGGAAAACGCCACCCTTATTTCAAAAAGACCTTACCGTTCTCCACATCATACCATTAGTGATGTGGCCCTCGTCGGCGGTGGCGGTAATCCGCAACCTGGTGAAATTTCTTTAGCGCACAATGGTGTATTGTTCCTGGATGAATTGCCAGAATTTAAACGCACTGTACTGGAAGTAATGCGACAACCAATGGAAGAAAGAAAAGTAACGATCTCCCGTGCAAAGATATCGCTGGAATTTCCGGCAAGTTTTATGTTGATCGCCTCTATGAACCCTTGTCCCTGCGGCTATTTTAACCACCCCGACAGAGAATGTACCTGCCCGCCCGGAGGTGTTCAGAAATATTTGAACAAAGTTTCGGGCCCCTTGCTCGACCGGATCGATCTGCATGTAGAAGTTACGCCGGTCGCCTTTAGTGAACTCTCCTCCACCCAACAGTTTGAAAAAAGTGATCGCATTCGGGAAAGAGTTATTAAGGCACGGGAGATACAGGAAGAAAGGTTTAAAGACAATGAGGGTGTTTATTGCAACGCCCAGATGAGTAGCAAAATGCTGAAAGAGATCTGTGTGATCAACACGGCCAGTCAGAAGTTACTTAAGATAGCCATGGAAAAACTGAACCTTTCCGCACGCGCCTACGACCGGATATTAAAAGTTAGTCGCACCATTGCAGACCTCGGCGGCAGTGCGGATATTAAGGCCGAACATTTAGCGGAAGCGATACAATACAGGAGTTTGGATAGGGAAGGGTGGGCAGGGTAATGACACTTCATTTATGTCGCATTTCTATTAGTCGTCAAAAGTTACCAACCTTACCCTTGACTGCGTATAATAATTTCCTTATCCAGGTGGCAATCCTACAGGAATGGTGTGACCATACGAATACACCCTTTCCATCCCGGCTAATTTATTTCAATTAAATTTGCCGACAAGGTTTCTAAATATACAATTTCATGACCACCGCCTGCATCATTTGTGGAAACACAGAAAATAATACGATCATTGCCGTAAAGGAGTTGCAACTCGGATTAGGGGAGGTTTTTGATTACCAGCAATGCGGCAATTGCGGTTCTTTACAATTAATGGATGCTCCCGCTGATCTTGGAAAGTATTACCCCAACGACGATTATTATTCATTTAACCTCGGTATCGCCGTGGCAAAAAAAGCAGCATTTTTTCGCAAGATGCAGTCGGACTTTTTACTGTTTGGAAAAAATAAGATCCTGGGCGGACTGTTTTCAATTGGATTTAAAATGCCGGATTATTACCAGTGGATGAAAAATGCCCAGGCTAAATATGACGATGCCATATTGGATATAGGAACAGGTAATGGCAGCCTGCTTACGAGGCTTTTCAGGACAGGCTTTACCAACCTTACCGGCATCGATCCGTTTATTACCGAAAGCAGGGACCATGGCGCTGTAAAAATCTTAAAGAAAAATATTTTTGAGGTTACCGACCAATACGATCTTGTAATGATGCACCATTCCCTGGAGCATATGTTCGAGCCAAAAAAGGTATTGCGACAATTACAACAGGTATTAAAACCCGAAGGAAAACTATTGATCAGGATACCCGTTATGGGAAATTATGGCTGGAAAAAATATGGGACGTACTGGTGCGGTATTGATGCGCCGAGACATATTTTTATTCCCACTGAAAAGGCGTTAAAGCTGTTGCTGGAAGAGGCGGGCTTTACAATAGAACGGTTCGAATACGACAGCAGCGATTATGTGATCTGGAGCAGCGAGCAGTATTTGAAGGGCATGGCCCTGCATGATCCAAAGAGCCGGATGATCAGTCCTGAAGAAAGCATATTTACCAAGGCTCAAATAAAAGAATTTCGCCGGATCATTCAGGACCAGAATGAAAAAGGAAATGGTGACACAGCAGCCATTTATCTCACCAAAAAATAAACGGGTCAGTCTACGCTTCTGCACATTTTCCTCATCTCAATTATCTGTGTCATTATATTTTTTCTTTTAAATGAAAATATTTCTTTACGATGGACATATAAAAACCTGAATAAAGAAATTGAGAATCCATTTTTTCTCTTCATAAAAAGTTGCTGCCATTGCTTATAAAAGACCTGATCGGTATTAAAAGCCAAATTGGCAATACTATCGATGCGCGATAACTGCAGGTTAAATTCGGCGTGTTTTGCTCCTGGTACTTTTGCTGCTTTTACAGGTATGGCACGCGTTACATTGCTACCGTGTTGCCGGTAATAATTTAATACGGCCGGGCAATATTTAATTTTATTTAGATGGCTGCTAACAACAGCAAACCACCAATCATGTGGATGTGCATTATTTCCAGGCGTTGTATAATTTAATAAACTTGCATGAAACATGATGGTGTGACCCCAAACACAATTGCCGATTACAAATCCCCTGTTAGTTTGAGGGTCACCGGGCTGCTGCATCCTTACTGTATCTGAAAGCTTTACATTCATGTGATTGCCGGCTTCATCGATCAGCTCAGAATCTGAAAATATCAGCAGGTTACCTTCTATACTATTTAATAATGTTTCTATTTTTTTTTCCATCCAAATATCATCCTGGTCACAGAACAAGATGTACCTGCCACTGCAGTGTTTTAATGCTTCATAAAATGTTTGCTGGTAGCCGGTATTTTCTTCATTGAAAAAAAGTTGTATCCGCTTATCTGTTTGCTGGTAAGAATTTAAGATGGCCCTTGTATCATCAGTAGAAAAATCGTCTACAATGATGAGCTCAAAATTTGAAAAGGTTTGGGATAAAATAGCATCCAGTTGTTCAGCAATGAATCGGCTGCCATTATAGGTAGCCATTGCAATTGAAACAAATGAAGTAGTTAATGAACTGCTTGTTTCCATTTTAAATCGTTGAGTAGATATCGAGGTATTGACGAGCTGAATTGTCCCAGGTAAAATAGTCTGCTCGTTGTTTTATCTTTTCAACCCGGTCATTTTCTTCATAATCTTTCATGCCGGCGGCGAATACTTTTTGCATTGACCCGGGTTCAAAATTATCAAAGTAATAAGCGGCATCTCCACCGATCTCCGGAAGACATGTTTTGACAGATAAAAAAACTGGCTTTCCAAAATGCATGGCTTCCAGTACCGGCAGTCCAAAACCTTCCGCAAAAGAAGGAAACAGGAATGCAGTGCAGTGCTTATAATACCAGTATTTTTCTTCTTCTGTAACAGGACCGGTAAGTGTGACCCTCTCTTCTAATTTCCACTTTTTTATTTCTTTTTCAACAATGTCTTTATAGTCAAAATTATTTAATCCCGCTATCACCAGTTCATAGTCATTATCTTTTAAGAGTGCAGGTAACAGGTGAAAATTTTTTCTTGGCTGCATCAATCCTATCGTAAATAAAAAAGGCCTGGCTGGCCTGTAGCCGGGCGAATCGAACAACGGAAAATCGTTTACGTTACAACCATTGTAAATTACCGTTTGCGGTTTATTGCCCATTTTTAAATATTGCGCAGCCGTATCCAAAGCAAATTGTGATATCCCGGTAACATGATCCGCACGGTCGATCCTTTGCTGAATTAGCTTTAACATTCGCTTATTACGCGTAACATTATCTGCTTCTTCAATTAAAAAATTGAGGTCATGGATGGTGAAAATAAATTTTGTCTTTTTGTTAAAAGGTTTGTACCAGGATATGGTGGTAGTGGCATGCCATACATCGAATTTTGACGTGCCCGGTTTATAAAATTTATCAATAGAATGGTGCGACTGGTAGTCGGTACCGGCACCAAAAATGCCGAATTTATCTTTTGGCAAATAAAAAATCAACTTCGGATCACCGGTGGATAATGATACTAAACTTTTACCGAGGTGATATGAAAAAGTATATAAACCATTGAATGGATTTTGTTTCAGCCGGTGCATATCAACCAGGATATTCTTCATCAGGAGCAAATTACGAAAACAATTTTCATTAAATTGATTCAGATCTTAAACTCTAAACGGCAAATTTGTCATTTATTACGAACTTGTACGATATTTGACATATCGATGCTTTTCGATATAATATAACAACTACTTATAATGAAGATCCTTATACAATATTTGAAACCATTTAAATGGCTGGTCATCTTTACCCTCATTTTAGCGGCTATCAACATTTCCTTTTCATTGATCGATCCTATCATATTCGGTAAGCTAATTGACCTGGGATACCGGTACAAATTAGATGACGCTTCATTTAAACCATTTTGGTGGAATTTTGCCGGACCGCTGTTAACCTTACTGGGCGCCTCCGTTGCAGTAGCAATGGTAAGCCGCATTGCCAAAGCTTTCCAGGATTATTTTTTGAGCCTGGTAACACAAAAATTTGGCGCGGCGGTATTTACCGATGGTTTGAAACACGCGATGAAATTGCCCTACCAGGAATTCGAGGACCAGCGCAGCGGTGAAACATTGAGTATTTTAACCAAGGTAAGATCTGATACGGAAAAATTTGTATCCGCTTTTATCAATGTTCTTTTTCCGGTGATCATCGGGATCGTCTTTGTGGCAGTTTATGCAACTGCCATACACTGGAGTTTACCGATCATTTATTTTGGCGGTATATTTTTACTGACGGTCATATCTAACCTGTTGAGCAAAAAAGTAAAATCCATTCAGAAGAATATCGTGGCTCAGACCAATTCACTGGCAGGCGCCACAACTGAATCATTAAGGAATATTGAACTTGTAAAAAGCCTGGGGCTCACCGGCCAGGAAGTAGACCGCTTAAATAAAAATACTTTCAAGATCCTGAAGCTTGAACTGACTAAGGTAAAGCGTATCCGCAGCATCAGTTTCATACAGGGTACTTTTGTAAACACGCTCCGGCAGGTGATTTTATTTATGTTGATGTGGCTGGTATTCGGCCATATCATGCAGCCAAAAGAACTGGCCACCATGCAAATTTTTTCCTTTTTTGTTTTTGGCCCGCTACAGGAAATCGGCAATATCATCATCACTTACAGGGAGGCGCAGGTATCACTGATCAATTTTCATAACCTGATGCAGAAGGCTCCCGAAGCACAACCGCTACATCCCAAACAACTGGGCAATATTGAAAAACTAGCTTTTAAAAATATAAGTTTTAAGCACCAGAGTGCCAACCAAAAAGCCATTAACAATATCAGTTTTGAAGTAAAAATAGGGGAGACCATTGCGTTTGTCGGACCAAGCGGTAGTGGCAAAACAACCCTTATGAAATTGCTGGTAGGCTTATACAGAACTCAGGAGGGATCTATATTATACAATGGGATCGACGAAAACAATATCAATTTTGACGACTTGCGGAACCAGATAGGTTTTGTTACACAGGACACGCAATTATTCAGCGGCACCATCAAAGAAAATTTATTATTTGTAAATCCATATGCAACAGAAGACGACCTGATCGATGTACTGAAAAAAGCATCCTGTATTAATATATTGTCAAGAGCAGAAAATGGCCTCGAGACCATGATTGGCGAAGGTGGCCTGAAATTATCAGGTGGTGAAAAACAACGGTTATCCATTGCAAGGGCCTTGCTGAGAAAACCACACCTGCTGATATTTGATGAAGCAACCTCATCATTAGATTCTTTAACGGAAGAAGAAATTACCAATACGATAAAAGACATCTCGTCTCAGCGGGAGCAGATCAGTATTCTAATTGCGCACCGTTTAAGTACGATCATGCATGCCGATAGGATCTATGTATTAGAAAAAGGCGATGTAGTCGAAACAGGAACGCATGAAAAGTTACTGGAAGAAAAAGGCCTCTACTATGCCATGTGGCGCCAGCAGATCGGTGAACGTAAAAAATTGTCGCCGCTGGCAGTATGATGCGGTCAAATATTTTTACTCAGATCTCATACCAGCATTACGTTTGAAAGATTTTTTAGAGTGGATATCAGAGCCGTTGGCTCGGTAGATATTATAGCAATGGATTTTAATCCGTTGAATGAACGGGCCGGACTAATTGAGAGTCATAGTTTTTGGGCTTAAATTCAACAATAAAATGAGTAGGGCTTAACGGCGCTAATAATAAAATATCATTTGTAGCAACGGATTAAAACCTGTTGCTACAAAACAAATTCGACTTTACGGCTCTACCCTGCTAAAAGCTTCAGTTGACAGGTGTGGTTTCTCCACGAACTGAAATCATCCACACCTTTGTGCCTTAACCAACGATGCCACACCACCACTTTTAACTACCTTTGCACCTTATGGAAATCAACAGGCCTAAACCCGGATATCTTTGGAGCATATTTACGATGCGTTGCCCCCGGTGCAGGCGCGGACCAATGTTTAAGCATCCTAATCCTTTCAAAAAAATAAAACTGTCCCACATTTTTGACATGCATGAACATTGCCCGGAGTGCGGACAGAGGTATGACCTTGAAACCGGATTCTGGTACGGCACCGGCTATGTGAGTTATGCTTTGGCAGTAGCCATTTCCGTTGCCACTTTTATAGCCTGGATGGTATTGATCGGCGTTTCTACGGAAGACAACCGCGTATTTTACTGGCTTGGTTTTAACGGGGTGTTCCTGGTAATAATACAGCCCTGGCTAATGCGGCTCAGCCGGGTTATTTACCTGTACTTTTTTGTAAGCTATGATGAGAATTATAAGCAAACCAAACCGGTAGAATTTGATCACAAGCAATAAACGGTAAAAGGTGAAAGGCAGGTGTAAATATTTAGCTGCATTTTTTTACCTTTCCCCCGCCCCGCTGCCTTTCATTTACCTTACACCTTTTATCTCTCCCATGCCTCACTCTTCCGCTTTAAAAATATCTTTAAAAATATTACCTGCGGATAATTCTTCAATATCACTTAACTGCAACTCAAGCGCCTTCGTACTTTTATTAATTTCTACCAGCGATAAAATAATTGAGAGCAACAAAAACAGCAGGCTAAACGCGAATACCCAATTAGCTAACAGCATCCAGTTGCGGAATATTAAATACATACAGATCACACAACACAAAAAACTCATTACACCAAAGCTCTGCATATAACGTATCAGGTTTAAACGCGTGCGGATATTCCTGATCTGGTTCAATATATTTTTTCCCTTTTCACCACGGGTATATTCCGCGTGGAGGTTGCGAACAAGCGCCGCCAATGAGAGAAAACGATTGGTGTAGGCCAGCATTAATAAGGTAATGGCTGGAAAGAGAAGTGCGGGGGTATTGATAGAAATTTCTAACATGCATTAAAATTACACACATGGATCGTATCAATCAAATTGTAGCAGTCACCGCCTGGTATCGCCTGATACAGATCAAACTATAACAACCCTTTTTCGTATGCCAGGTGCATTGCCTGTGCCCTGCTGTTGACATGGAGCTTGTTGTAAATATTGATCACATGCTTTTTTGCAGTATTAGCGCTAATTCCAAGCGACGCGCCAATTTCTTTGTACAATAATCCCTGCACCAATAATTGAAGTATTTCATTCTCCCGTTGGGTCAGGTCAAAAAATAGCTTTGAGGGCGCTACTACAGCTTTCCTTACGAGAGTAAGGTCATTGTTTTGTACCAGCTGTAAAATTTTATGTGCTATGCCCGGAGAAATTGGACCGGCACCACTTTCATACATCTGCCACAACATATCTGTTATATTTTCAGCGCTTTCATCCTTTAGCAAATAGCCAAATGCGCCGGCCTTAATAGCACGGAATATCTTATCCTCATCATCAAATATCGTAAGTACCACAAATTTTACGGAAGGAAAAAAGGAAGACCCAACAGCGATCGCATCCACGCCATCCATATTGGGCATTTCAAGATCCATTAATGCCACATCAGGCATTTTTTCATCAGGCAGCTCTTTCATCTTTTGCAAAAAATCTTTGCCGTCCTCCGCAATAAGCGTTATTTCAAAATGCCCATGCCTTTGCAATTTATCTTTTAAAATATTCCGGTTACTGGCCTTATCATCTATGATTGCTATCTTGATGTCCATATTGTATAGTTAGCCTAAATATTTAAAGAATATGTCAATAAAAAAATAATCCGAACGGATACCAAATCAAATACGGGTAATGATGGATGTGCCAGCTCCTTGCGATGATTGAATAGTGAGGTAAAAGTTGGAGTCAAAGGCCCGTCTTTTCATATTGTTTAATCCGTTGCCCTGTTCTGCCTGCTGTAGCGATTCATCATCAAATCCTTTTCCATCATCCGTCACCATAAGCTCCCATTGCTCGTCATTGAAATTACTGATGATACGAATATTTTCAGGTTCTGCATGCTTGATAGCATTGGTAACCGCTTCCTGCACAATACGCACAAGGTTCAGTGCACTTGTATAATGCAGTGTCCTGTTGGCCGGAGCTGTTCCTTCCACTTTAAAATTTATATGGGGATAGTAACGGGTAAATGGCTGTATAAAATTCCTTATCCTTAACAGGCAATCATCTGCCGCATAATTATCTTTTCTAAAGGCCCAAATGGTTTCCCTTAGTGAAGTGATAATATCTTTAGATGCAAATTTAAGATCCCGCATTAACCCTTCTCTTAGTTTTGAGCCAGTCTCATTTTCCAGTAATTCCGTGTTATATAAAACAGCATTGGCGTAAGCGCCGATACTGTCGTGCAGGTCGCGGGAGATGCGTTCCCTTTCTAACCGGATCTTGTGCTCACCTTCCAGCTCAGCTAATTTTTTCTGGTACTTGCGACGGTTGTACTGGTTAATAAAATAGGCCAGTGCAGAAACCAATAGTATTCCCAGTCCGGCAATAAACCACCATGTTTTAAAAAAGGGCGGATGAATGCTGATCTGTATTTCTTTCATCGCCTTTGCATCTTTATTAAAGAAACGGGACGCGGCTATTTTAAATACATAATTACCGGGTGGCAAAAAGTACCGCACTGTTTGGAGGTCTTTGTTTTGTATCCATTGCTGATCAATACCATCCATTTTATACTGATAAGTGTACAGCCCGGGATTGTTATTTGCCATTGCAATAAAATCAAAAGCGAGCGAGTTTTGATTATGTGGCAGATCTATTTTCAATATATTCCAAACCGCAGTATCTGTAAAAGCTTCCTTATTGTTTATTTTAATACCTGTCAGCAACAGGTTTATTTTTTCTTCCGGGCTACTGATTGCTGCCGGGAAAAAACTGCTGATGCCATTCACACCGCCGAAAAAAAGTTCTCCATCTTCCGATTTTGCTACCACATTCGTGTTGAATTCATTTTCCTGGAGCCCATCATCTTTTTTCAATTGCAATATGCTGTTGTCTTTATTCACTTTGTAAACTCCCTTATTGGTGCTGCACCACAAAAAATCATTGTCGTCAAAAGACATCGCATAAATACATTCGTCCGGCAACCCGTCCTCTTTACCCAGGTG
The DNA here is from genome assembly GCA_039916545.1 of Ferruginibacter sp. Lineage (GTDB taxonomy): Bacteria > Bacteroidota > Bacteroidia > Chitinophagales > Chitinophagaceae > Ferruginibacter. Next base: position 9,791 of record JBDSLD010000156.1, on the reverse strand, counting down.
AGATAAAATTTTTCCCTCGCTGTCTATTTTGAAAATCCCTTTATTGCTTCCCAAATAAATATTATTTGCTGCATCTTTGGCAAAACACCTGACACCTCCGGTATTTTTAAATGACACCCTTCTTAATTCCTTTAATGTTGCCGCGTCAAAAAAAATAAGTTCATCATCCGAGTGTGTGATCAGGATACCATTGCGAAAAAAGCCACTCATGGTACTGGCACTGGTTATTGCGTGTTCGGTGACACTATTGACTGTAAAATTGGCCCTGTAAACTTTACTCTGGGATTGCACGACCGCCCCTTGTTTATCCTGGAATAAAAAATTGCCGAAATAACCTATCCCGCTCTTATTTTCCGGCAACGAGGTAGAGATTTTAATAGGTTCCATTTTCGAAAAATCGCTGCTTAACTTCCATACGCTCCGGGAGCCGCAAACAAAAACCAGGTAGTCACCAATGTCATTTTTTACGATGGCATTGGCAGAGAAACTATGATTTTCGCCCGGTAGTATTTTGAAGTGTTTAATTAAATGCTGCAGTGTATCAAATACCAGTAAACCGTTTCCGTATGTGCCCGCTAATACGCGGTTATTCTTTTTATCCGGTAGAACACTGATCACATAATTGCCTGCTGTGTTTTCCGTACCGTAATATTTAATGGGATAGTTATTAGCTATTATTTTTTTAAAGCCACCATTGATAGTAACCAGGTAAAGATTGCCATAAATATCTTCTTTTATGCGCGCTATTGTCGAGTTACCCGCAATGGGTTGGTTTTGAAAATTGACCAGCTCTGAATTACTTATTTTAAAGCTGGAATCTTTTTCATATAAATTGTTATAATAAGACATTAATGTTTTACCCTGCCAGGGATAGATGACACTGCGGAAGGATCGAACCGTCTCGTTCCGGCTTTCGGAAATGATGCTGTCAGTTTTGGAAGTGAAGTTGTAAAGGCCAAGATCCATATTCTTAATTCCAAATTTATAATACAGGACTTCCTGATCGCTTTTTAATGTTAGAAAAAAGGGTGACACCCCAACAATTGGTGTTGATTTATATAAAAGTTTCCACTGCTGCAGGTCACACAAGTAAAAAACCGAGTTTAGGAGTATCGCTACTTTATGATGAATGATATTATCACTTATCCTCGGCTTAAAAACAGCTTCTGAGAAAAATCCCGGCAAGCCGATAGACATTACTTTAATAATCTTCAATGTGTGGTGATCAATTCCAACGATATTCCCGCTTTCGGTATATAAATAAATGATACCTCCATCTTCGCCCATAAAAATAACGCCCATTTTTTCAGTGGTATTATTGTAATAGAACTGCGTAAAACGGTTGCCGGATATTTCGTATTTGCTGATCCCCTGCGAGTGACTGATCAATAAATCCCCATTACTGCATTGAAAAAAATTCACCCATTTATCATCTGGTAATCCTGGCTGTACAGGAATACTGACAAAATTTTTGCCATCGAATTTTTGTATGCCATTGGCAAACCCCAGCCAGCAAAAATTATTTTGATCAAAGGCCATATCCAGCACATTGCTTTGCAGCAGGCCCTCATTCACATTATAGCTAAAAGAATTATAGCGCTGGATCTTTTGACAGTTTGCAATTACTACACAAAAAAAAACACCCGTCAGCGGTAGTAAAATTGACCGGGTGATATATGTAATAATCTTCAATATAATTGTTTAATAGCGCCCTGAGATTGTTTGGTTTGAAATTACGCAATAACTATTTAATGAATGATAATCCAAAAGGATTATTGCCTGTTTCTGATGCATTTTGTTCCTTTAACAGGATATAGCTGAGAATTTGGAACCACACCATCTGCTCCATGAATATCCCACCTCTTTAACTACAACTAAAAGAACCATGGTTTCTAACCAACCGTGTTTGATTTTTTGTCTTTCTCCATTTATCAAAAAAAAAGCATTATTTATGAAGCAGAAAAATTTACTTATTTTTTTATGTAGTTTGTTGTTCGCCCCGGCCGCTTTTGCCCAAACATGGGACGGGTCCGCCGGCACCAGCTGGAATACGCCAGCCAACTGGAGTACGAATACAGTGCCTTTAACTACCGGCAGTGTTATAATTCCTGGTAGCTTGACAAATTACCCGGTATTGTCTGCCAGCGTCACAATAAACAGCATCGATATGCGGGCCGGCAGCAGGTTGGACTTTAATGGGTTTAGTTTGACGACTACTTCCGCATCAAGTGATTACAATTACTTAATTGGAGCTACCCTTAATAACAGCAACGCAGCTACCGACATTGTGATTAATATCAGTACTGCCCCGGGCTACCATACTTATGTAAGAAGTGCAACGGTCAATGATAATATAACTTTTAACTTTACCGGGCCAGCGTCATTTTATGAGGCAGACAATGCCGGCACAGGCAATCGCTACACGGGAAATGTTACTTTTAACTATGCGTCAACCGGTGCATTGTACCTGAGCCAGGGTGATACGTCATTTTACAACGGCAACCTGGTCATCAGCCGCACCGGTGCAGGTTTAACAGACGCCTTTAACAGCGGCGGGGTTATAGGCGGAAATTTTTCATTCACCAATAATACGGCAGGTAACAGCCTGTTTGGCATAGTTTCCAGGAAAACAAGTATAGCAGGCACTGTAAATATTGCTATCAATGATACCACACCCGGCTCTTTTGAATTGCTCCGGCTTGTAAATCAAACAGCTGGCGGCGCCATTAATGTGCAAAATTCCCGCGGGTTTGATATCCGCAATGATACCCTTATTGTTAGTGCTTTAAGCGTCACCGGATACCAGGGAGCTGATTATGGCTATCTGTACGAAAATAAGATCACTGGCAATATCTCTTTTGTTGAAAGCCCCGCCCATGTAGCGGGCTATCATACCTATGCCAGGGCAAACGATATTACAGGCAATACCGGTTTTACAATGGCGAGCAGTACAACGCTATACGAGGCGGACAATGCAGCCACAGGAAATCGTTATACAGGAAATGTAACCATTACCGCTTCCGGAACCGGGGCATTGTACCTGAGTGATGGTGATACTTCATCTTACAACGGTAACCTGGTCATTAGCCGTACCGGTGCCGGCTTAACTGACGCCTTTAATGGTGGAGGAATTATTGGCGGGAATTTTTCATTTATCAATAACACGGCAGGCAACAGTCTGTTTGGAATAACTTCCAGGAAAACAAGTATAGCAGGTACCGTAAATATTGCCATCAATAATACCACACCCGGTGGCTTTGAAATGCTCCGGCTTGTAAATCAAACTGCGGGCGGCGCCATTAACGTGCAAAATTCCCGCGGGTTCGATATCCGGAATGATACGCTTATTGTTAGCGCTTTAAGTGTTACCGGTTACCAGGGAGCTGATTACGGCTATTTATTTGAAAATAACATTACCGGTAATGTTACTATTACAGATGGCGCTGCTCATGTAGCGGGATACCATACCTATATCCGGGCAAATATAATTGCCGGTAACACCAGTTTTGCAAACAATGGCCCCACTACCTTTTATGATGCGGATAATGCTGGTACAGGTAATAAATATATAGGCAACCTGAGCTACGCCACCAGCGGGTCAGCTATCAACGTAGCCTCATCAGATACCAATGAAGTAAGCGGTAACCTGGCCCTAAACTCGGCTTCAGGCATTTCTTTGAACTGGCTTAAATTTAATGGAACTACGAATGGTACAATAGAGCAGACCGGCACCCAGCCAATCATCATTCCCCAGCTTATCATGGAAAAAACGGGCACTGGCAGAATAACCCTTAATGATTCGGTCACTGTACCAACTTCGTTATTTTTTAACGGCGGCAATATACTGAGCACTGCTGCCAGCAAACTAATATTTTTGGATAACGCCACACATACAGGTTCTTCGGCAGCGAGCCATGTGGCAGGACCGGTTACTAAAAATGGTAATGATGCGTTTACCTTCCCAACAGGTACCCTGACTACTTTAAACCCGGTCACCATTACTGCGCCAGCTGCCGGCGCTGTTTTTAGCGCGCAATATATTAACAGCAACCCGGATAATGATGGATATGATACAAGTATGAGAGCAGCTACATTACTGCGGATCAGCGGTTGCGAATATTGGGATGTTCAAAGAGTTGCAGGAACATCCAGTGTTAATCTTACCTTAGGTTTTGGTCAACCATGCGTGTCTGCCGTGTACATAACCGATCCTTCAAAAATACGGGTGGCACGCTGGACCGGCTCAACCTGGGAAAATCTTGGTAACGGCGGTAGTACCGGCACTACATCGGGTACCATTTCCACAGCGGGTGCAGTAAGTAATTTCAGTCCTTTCACTTTAGCTTCGGTGGATATTATTGCCAATCCTTTACCGGTGCAATTAACAATGTTCACGGTGATCAAAAAGAGGGAGGGCGCTTACCTGCAATGGCAGACAGAAAATGAGATAAATTTCTCGCATTTTGAGATTGAGAAGAGCAAAGATGGCAACCGCTTCGCATCCGTTGGATTGGTAAATGCAAATAATACACCGGTATTTAATCAATACGCGTTGCTTGATAAAGCGCCTTATTCGGGTATAAATTTTTACCGCCTGAAAATGGTAGATAAAAATGGCAAGATCAACTATAGCAAAATCGAAACTGTTTTATTCAGCGGCGCATTGGCGATCAGTATTTTCCCTAACCCGGGTAAAGATGAGATAAAAATACTCTCTGCTAATAATATTAAAACCATTGAGGTCACGGATGTTTCAGGCAAATTGATAAAGAGAATGACAGTATCAGCTGATAACAGGTATAATGTAAGCGATCTTAAGCACGGAATTTACATCATAAAAGTAACTGACGAGGAGAAGACACATGTTTCAAAATTGTTGATTCAATAATCGTGTTAAAAGATTAAAATAGAGAGGCCGCGGTTTGACTGCGGCCTTTTTATTTTAATAAGATTTTAAACAAAGGATGAGCTCATAAGTGTTTGAGACCCGACAACTCAATAAATCAGCAGGCGCAGTGCGCCGCCCTGTATTTTTCTTGTTACTTCTAGTTAATTTTTTAATTATTTGTAAAAAATAATTCGGTATTAGGGGCGTTTATTAGTTTCATGAAGACACAGGGTCGAGCCCTGCGCCTGCCGATGCGGTTGGATAGTTACTTTACGTAATATAACCAGTGTATAACTCCAACCATGCGACAGTAGATCTACTGAATCCAATGTTTCGAGCACTTGTGGACTGCACCTTGTGCCATATGTCGCCAGTCTATTGGTTGCGGGCCCGAACTTTTACCAACATCTACCCTGGCCAAAAATTGCAGCGCTATCTTACTATAGTTACCGACATTTTAATTGATACTTTATACCAATCAGTTTATCTCATAAAAAAACCCGCTACTAATCAGCGGGTTTAATTTTAAAACTTCCAAAATAATTAATTACTGCTTGACCATATCAAATTTTTTGAAGATGCTCTTTACGCTCCCCTGGATCTCTTTGCTGGTAAGATTTTTATTACTCACTTCATCAGTGGCCCAGCCCTGCCATACAACCTTATCGGTTTTGGCATCGATCATGGAAATAGTGAGCGTGCCTTCCCTGGTTGCATATTGGCCATTGTCATATCCGGCAAACTGAGATGGATAGTAAATGTAACTGATGCGCCTGGTGTACGGATTAAAGAACCTCCGGGTGAACGGCTGTGAATAAACAGGGTTCGAATTATTCTTGATTGTTTTCTCCACCAACACATCATGTTTTAAAATGATGTCCGGATTATTCTTTTCTTCCCGCCAGTTTGCTTTGGCCAGTTCTGCATTGACGGCCTGGCGTACGCTTGATTCCTGCAGGCTATTTTTCCTGATCCTGCTGGAGTCGTCATTGTCGTCCCATGCAAATGTTTTGTATTTGTTAAAGTTAACAGCGTCATCTTTTTCGATATGCGCTGTTGATGCACATCCTGACAATAATAAGCCAAAGATGGCAATGCCTATAAGTGCTCTGATGCTTTTCATTTGTACTCCTTTTTTTAATTTTTGTTCATATATATAAACGAAAAAAAAGTACCAAAGATTAAACTGGAAATGTTAAAACTGGCTAAAAGAATTCCAGCAAAACTGCAATTCGTTATACCAATAAAAAAGTCCGGATCACCGGACTTTAAAATAATTCAGGGCTTATTTCTAATCTATGTTTTCAATGATTCCCGCGATCCCTTGTCCGCCACCGACACATGCGGTAACGATACCGTATTTCTTTTTCAACCGCTTCATATCATTTACTAACTGGATAGTTAATTTACACCCGGTACATCCCAGTGGATGCCCCAGGGCGATTGCGCCCCCATTGATATTTACGATCGCCGGATCTAATTCCAACGCACGGATTACTGCCAGGGATTGCGAGGCAAATGCCTCATTCAATTCCACCAGGTCAATACCTGCTAAACTCATTCCTGCCTGTTTCAATACCTTCGGAACCGCCTCAACCGGACCGATTCCCATGATGCGCGGGTGTACTCCGGCACTGGCGCAATTGACTAACCTCGCAATAGGTTTCAATCCAAGCTCATTGATCATCCGGTCACTCATCACTATCACAAAAGCGGCACCATCACTGGTTTGTGAGCTATTGCCCGCTGTGATACTACCTCCCAACGCAAAAGCCGGTTTTAGTTTTGCCAATCCTTCCAATGAAGTATCTGCGCGTACACCCTCATCGGTATCGACTATATAATTTCTTTTTTGCTTTTTCCCATTTGCATCCAGGTAAACCTCTTCCACATCAATGGGAAGTATACCGGTTTTAAAAAAACCTTCCTTTATCGCGTTGCCTGCTTTTAAATGACTGTTATAACTAAAAGCATCCTGGTCCTCGCGACTTACATTATATTCTTTTGCAACCGCCTCTGCAGTAAGTCCCATACTTAAATAGAAATCCGGCGTATCCTTCGCAATTGAATATGCCGGTGATGTCTTCCAACCTGCGGTGGGCACCATTGTCATGCTTTCAGTACCCCCGGCGATAATGCATTCCGCCATTCCCGTCCTGATCTTTGCTGTGGCCATAGCGATACTTTCGAGCCCGCTTGCACAATAACGGTTGATGGTTATGCCCGGGGCATGTATTCCCACCGCTTTGGCAGCAATCATACGACCCACCTGTAAACCCTGCTCCGCTTCCGGCACCGCATTACCCACAATTACGTCATCCACCCTTTTTACATCCAGTTGCGGCACACTGGCAAGCAACCCCCTGATCACATCGATCGCCAGGTCGTCCGGCCTCGTAAACCTGAACCCGCCTTTTTTACTTTTTGTGATGGCCGTTCTGTATCCTGCCACGATATAAGCTTCCTGCATAATGTATATTTTAATTTTATCAGGCTGGTAACATAACAACGTAAATAGTTGTTTATGCAACTTTCCTTACACAAAGTTATAATTTATGCTGTAAATAAAAAACTGAAAACTGTGCCTTATTTTTGCGCCACATGTATAAGATCCTTCGCGCTGTTTTATTTCTTTTCGATCCCGAAAAGGTGCATTATTTTTCGATGGACCTGTTGTGTTTTTTTTGCAGGCTTCCTTTTGGTAAACGGCTACTAACTGCTATGTTCCGCCCTCGCAGCCAACATTTAACGACCAATTTTTTAGGACTATCATTTCACAACCCGGTGGGACTTGGTGCAGGATTTGACAAAAATGCCCTCTATCTCAATGAACTGGAAGCGCTGGGGTTTGGATTTGTTGAAATAGGCACCATTACACCGCTTGGACAGGCTGGCAACGATAAACCGCGGTTATTCCGATTGCCAAAAGATAAGGCGCTTATTAACCGCATGGGCTTTAACAATGATGGTTTAGAGGTGGTGCTTAAGCGATTAAAAGCCTGGCAAAAAAAATCAGCTAATAATTATTTAAACACGAAAAAAACGGCATCAAACAATGGTAAAATGATCATAGGCGGAAATATTGGCAAAAATAAAATAACGCCCAATGAAGATGCCTGGAAGGATTACATGACCTGTTTTAATGCATTGCATGATTATGTAGATTATTTTGTGGTAAACGTAAGTTCGCCAAATACTCCCGGGTTGAGGGAATTACAGGAAAAGGAATCCTTGCGGAAGATCATCAGCCAGTTGCAAATTCAAAACCTGGCAATGCAGAACCGCAAACCGATCTTATTGAAAATCGCCCCTGATCTAACCACCGGGCAAATTGACGATATCATCGACCTGGCAATAGAAATAAAATTAGACGGCCTGGTAGTATCCAATACCACCATTGACCGCGAACAATTACAGACTGAAAAATCAGTGGTAAATGATATTGGCGCTGGTGGCGTAAGTGGCTTACCGGTAAAACAAAAGAGCGCGGCATTGATACAATACATCCATCAAAAAACAAACGGCAGTATTCCCATTATTGGCAGCGGGGGAATATTTACGGGTTCAGATGCTAAAGAAAAAATGGCGTCCGGCGCCTCGCTCGTGCAGGTTTGGACGGGATTTATTTATGAAGGTCCGGGTATTGTGAAAAGCATATGTAAAGAAATTTCAGTTTAGATAAATTACTAAAAAGGTATTGAAATTTACACCCCTCATTTCTAAAATTGATTAATGGCTCCTGCACTTACCTGCTAATACTTTAAAAATAAACGTTAACTGTAAGCCGTTAACTGTAAACCCTAACCTGTATTTTTGCACCATGGAATATCTTTTTACGTCAGAAAGTTTGATTAGTTTTTTTGTATTGATTGTGTTGGAAGTTGTATTGGGAATTGATAATGTGATCTTCGTAAGCATTATTATGAACCGGTTGCAAAAAAAGGAAGACCAGTTAAAGGCACGGCGCATATGGATGGTTACGGGAATTATTTCGCGCAGTTTACTGCTGATGGGACTTGGATGGTTATTGTCTCAAAAAGGGAAGCCCGTTTTTACCTTATTCGGAAAAGGCTTCGACCTGGCGAGTTTGGTCATGTTGTTTGGCGGGTTATTCCTGATCTATAAATCGGTGAAGGAAATTCATGGAAAACTGGAAGGTGAAGACCCTAACGAAACGGTACAAAACCAAAAGGGGATCACTATGGGGCAGGCCATCGGGCAAATTATCCTGATAGACGCCGTCTTTTCATTTGATAGCATTATTACGGCCGGTGGCACTGCGAAGCATGTTGAAATTATGATAGCGGCTGTTGTGATCGCGATGATCGTAATGTTTTTGTTTAGTCCTAAAATCGCCGGTTTTATACACAAGCACCCAACGCTGAAAATGCTGGCGCTGTCCTTCCTGGTAATGATCGGGCTAAGTTTGATCATGGAGGGATGGGATTCAGAAACTGCAGAGAAATTACACCTCAAAAATTACATTTATTTCGGGATGGCTTTTTCGTTCGTGGTTGAAATACTCAATATGACCATGATGAAAAGAGCGGCGAAAAAAAGAACGGTACGGTTGAATGACCCGATGATCAGGAAAACTGAAGATGATGAGCCGGATGAGGCTAGTTAATTTGACAACGCGAAAATAAATGGGGGATGATCTCCTCTTAATTTGAAAATTTGACAATTCGAAATGGCAAAATTAGCAGTGGATTGATCTTTGATTGATTTGAAAATTAATTGAAAAATTGAAAATGATTCAGTGGGAATTTAAGTAGTCAATGCATATTTAGTGTTTGCAAGAAAACTCCGAAAAACTTTACAGACAATGGATTGTGGAGATTTTTCTTGTTGAATATTATTAATCTGAAACTAAATAAATGGCCTAAAATAAAATATTACTGAG
>JBDSLD010000155.1:0-32050 GCA_039916545.1 Ferruginibacter sp. | reverse complement strand
AAAATAACTGATAAACAAGATGTTACAGGTCAACCGGTTTAAACCCGGCTCAGACATTGAATAATTGGATATGATCAGTCAACCATTACCCGGTTAATGATTATTTCCCGTCAACGCACTCCCTTCGTCCGGCAAACTGCCGGGTATCGTTTTCTCCGGTATTTATTTTTTTACAATTTTAATTAGTGATATATGGGATGTGGTAGTTGTGGATCTGGCAGCGCGCCGGGAGGATGTAAAAGCCACGGTAGTTGTGCGAGCGGCAGTTGCAACCGGATGAATGTACACGATTGGCTGGCCAACCTGCCCTTCAGCGATCCCGAAAGTGGTTGCCGCATCGTGGAAGTAAGTTTTAATAATGGCAGTCGCAAAGATTATTTTAAAAATACCACCACTCATTTTTTTGAAAAAGGGGATATGATCACAGTCGAAGGTGTAAGCGGTTTTGATGTGGGAGCAGTGAATGTGACCGGCGAACTGGTCCGTTTACAATTAAAGAAGAACAATATAAAAGAGGAGAGCCCGGATATAAAAAAAATTCTCCGCAGGGCAAATGAAACTGACCTGAATAAAAGAAAAGAAACAAAAGCAAGGGAAAAAGATGTGATGATACGCAGCCGTGCCATTGCTAAACAATTGAATTTAGAAATGAAAGTGGCTGAAGTAGAGATCCAGGCGGATGGCCGGAAAGCAACCTTCTTTTACATCGCCGATGACCGGGTTGATTTCAGGGAACTGATAAAAATATATGCCGGCGAGTTCAAGGTAAAGGTAGAAATGAAGCAGATCGGCGCCCGCCAGGAAGCGGGAAAGGTCGGTGGAATTGGCAGTTGCGGCAGGGAACTTTGCTGCAGTACTTGGCTTACTGATTTCAAAAGTGTAAATACGAATGCGGCGCGTTATCAAAACCTAAGCATTAACCAAACCAAGCTGAGCGGCCAATGCGGCAGGTTAAAATGTTGTTTAAATTACGAACTCGATACTTACCTTGATGCGTTACAAAATTTTCCGGATGATTGCGATATGATCGAGGTTGCGAGGAGCCGCGCTTTTTTAATAAAAAAAGATATTTTCCGAAACCTGATGTGGTACACCATGCCGGATAGCAATAAGCAATATCCGTTAACCATCGACAGGGTGCAAAAAATAAAGGCGCTTAACCGGCAGGGCATAAAGCCCGAAGAATTGGAACCCGTAGAAGTTACAAGCAAAAAGCCGGTAGAGATCGAACCTACTTATGTGGATGTGGTTGGGCAAATAAGCTTGAAGAGCCTGGAAAAAACCAGTCGCAAAAGAAGGGACAACGAAAAGGATCAGCAACAGGGGCGCCAGCAAGGCAATAGGTCCAATGACCAAAGAGGCGGACAGGGACAGCAAAGGCCACCTCAAAACAGGGATGGACAAAACCAACAGCGGCCGCCACAAAACAGGGATGGCCAGGGACAACAACGTCCTCCTCAGAACAGGGGTGGACAGGGAGGTCAGCAAAGGCCACCGCAAAACAGGGAGGGGCAAAACCAGCAGCGTCCACCGCAGAACAGGGAAGGCCAGGGACAGCAGCGGCCCAATCAACCTTCGGGCAACAGGCCGCCTCAGCAAGGGAAACAACCGCAAAGGCCACCACAAAATCGTGGAAACCAACCTGCCAACAACAATAACAGGCCCAAACAGGGACCTGCTGATAGCGAAGAAAAAAAATAGCGTATTATAAAATTAACGTCGGGTTCCCTCCTGGCGTTTTATTTTTGTGTATAATTTCCGATATGTCGATCATCGTTAGTAACCTTTCCAAAACATATGGCACTCAAAAAGCCGTCAACAGTATTTCTTTTTCTGTCGGTAAGGGAGAGATCGTCGGTTTCTTAGGACCGAATGGCGCAGGGAAGAGTACTACCATGAAAATGATCACCGGTTACCTGGAAGCCAACGCGGGTTCAGCAACAGTATCCGGCGAAAAAGTAAGTGCTCATTCCTTATCAGCCAAAAAAAAAACCGGCTATCTGCCCGAGGCCAATCCTCTTTATTTTGACATGTACGTAAGAGAATACCTGGAATTCATTTCGCATATCCATGAATTAAAAGACCCGGCAACTGCAATAAAAAAGGTAATTGAAACTACCGGCTTAACCATTGAAGCCAATAAAAAAATAGGGCAGTTAAGTAAAGGTTACAAGCAACGGGTAGGGCTCGCAGCAGCATTGATACATGACCCTGAGGTGCTGGTATTGGATGAACCTACGTCTGGCCTTGATCCAAACCAGATAGTTGAGATCAGGGATGTAATAAAAAAGTTAGGTGAAAATAAAACAGTGTTGTTCTCATCACATATATTGCAGGAAGTACAAGCCATCTGCGACAGGGTGATAATAATTAATAAGGGAATCATTGTGGCGGATGACAAGTTGAGTAATTTACAAAAAGCAACCAGCGACCTTTCTGTTGTAATCGTGTCGTTTAGGGAAAGCGTTGACCCGGAACTTTTAAAATCGCTTGATAAGGTTACCAGGGTAGAACAAATACAATTGTTATCTGACGGGCAGGAGATACAGCGTGCGGCTAACTATCGTTTACAAACCACTAACCCGGACAGTGTAAGAAAACAGTTATTGGAATTGAGTTTGAAAAACAACCTGAACATTGTTTCTTTGCAGAGTGAAAGCAATAGTCTCGAAGAGATATTTAAGAATTTAACCAAATCGAATTGATATGGGGGCCTGGGGACATAATATCTTTGAGAATGATGACGCACTGGATTTTTTAGGGGAAGTAGAAGAACTGGGCAAAGATAAATTAACCGAAAAAATTTTATCTGTGGCCGAACTGGATGAGGCCGATTACCTGGAGGCTACCGACGCATCGGAATGTTTGGCAGCCATAGAATATTTTGCGGCGGCGAAAGGAAGGCCCTCCGGAGATTTTCCCGCGGAAGCGGATACCTGGTTAAAACAAAATAGTCCGCTCCCTGTCATTGAAACGGAAATAATGAAAAGTACCTTGGTAAGGATCAGGAATAAATCGGAATTACAGGAACTGTGGGAAGAAGCGGATGAATTAACTGACTGGCTCAAAACCATCGACGACCTGGAAAAAAGGCTTGGCTGATTTTTCAAAAATAATGATCCTTTACATAATTAATATAAAGAACCAAACTCTCAATCTTAAAACAAACAATCATGAGTTACATTGCAAGTATTTATGCCCGCCAGATTTTAGATAGCCGTGGCAATCCAACGGTAGAAGTTGATGTATTAACAGAAAATGAAAATCTTGGCCGTGCCGCTGTTCCGAGCGGTGCAAGTACCGGCATTCACGAAGCGGTGGAATTAAGGGACAATAATAAAAAATTATACGGCGGTAAAAGCGTATTAAAAGCGGTTAATAATGTAAACACGATACTGGCGGAAAACCTGATAGGATGGGACGTAGCGGACCAAACAGGTATTGACGCAATGATGATCTCCCTGGATGGCACCGCCAACAAAAGCAAATTAGGCGCAAACGCAATGCTGGCTGTTAGTTTGGCTGTGGCCAAAGCAGCGGCACTGGAAGCAAATCTTCCTTTGTACCGGTATATCGGTGGCACCAACGCCAAAATTCTTCCCATACCCATGATGAACATTTTGAACGGTGGCGCGCATGCGGATAATAAAATAGATTTCCAGGAATTTATGGTGATGCCAGTTGGCGCAACTTCTTTTAGTGAAGGGCTTCAATGGGGAGTAGATATTTTTCATGCATTAAAAGTGGTGTTGAAGAAAAAAGGGTTTAGCACCAATGTGGGTGATGAAGGCGGCTTTGCACCAAATATCCAAAGTAATGAAGAAGCTATTGAAACTGTTTTGACGGCGATACAATCAGCAGGATACAAAACAGGTAGCCAGGTAATGATCGCCATGGATGCAGCTAACAGCGAACTATGGAACGCCAAGGAAAAGAAATATATTTTTCATAAAAGTGATGGCAAAAAGATGACCAGCGAAGAGTTGGTAAATTATTGGGCCAGCTGGGTAAAACAATATCCTATTTGTTCGATCGAAGATGGTATGGCGGAAGATGACTGGAATGGCTGGAAAATGCTGACTGAAGCAGTAGGAACAAAATGCCAGTTAGTAGGTGATGATCTTTTTGTAACGAATGTAACCCGCCTGGAAAGAGGTATCAATGAAAATATCGCGAATGCTTTATTGGTAAAAGTAAACCAGATCGGTACGTTGACCGAAACGATCAATGCGGTAACTATGGCGCAGCACAACGGCTACAATACAATCATGAGTCACCGGAGTGGTGAAACAGAGGATACCACGATTGCGGATCTTGCCGTTGCTTTAAACTGCGGACAAATAAAAACCGGCTCTGCAAGCAGGACAGATCGTATTGCCAAATATAACCAGTTGATCAGAATTGAAGAAATGCTGGCTGATAATGCAATTTATCCAAATGGAAAGATTAAATTTGGACGTCCGATTTAGTTTTTATAAAAGGGCACACTTATTGGTTCAGCAATGGAAACTGATTTTAATAATATAGCCGATACTGATACTTCCGGGAAATCCGGTAGGTTAAAGAGCCTATCCTTTTTAAAAAACAAGTATCTGCTGACAGGCATTCTTTTCCTGGTGTGGATGTTCTTCTTTAATGAGAAGGACCTGGTATCTGAATTTAAAAGAAAGGGAAAATATAAAGAATTACAAAAGAGCGAACAGCGCCTGAGCGAGATTATAAAGGATACCAGGCAGGAGCTTGGCCAGTTAAAAACAAACGCCCAAACTATTGAAAAATATGCGAGGGAAAAGTATTTAATGAAGAAAGATAATGAAGATTTATTCGTTCTTCCTGCAAAGGATGATAACAAATAATTTGCATATCTCTAATATAATCAGTGATTTAGGAAGCTAACAAATAATTCACATATCCATGCAATAATCAGTCATTACGGTCGTTTATAATGAAGGATTTGAAAAATATTGTTAACCCCCAAGCAACCAACTTGCCTATGCACAGCTTTACTCAGGAAGATATAGTACAATACGTGTACAAGGAGACTTCCCCGGAAAAAACAGCCATTTTGAAGGCTGCACTGGAGACTGATTGGATACTTCGTGAAAGATTTGAGGTGATTTTAGCGGCTGTCAACAGCCTGGAAAAGCTGACACTTTCCCCGCGCAAGACCGTAGTCGATAACATTTTAAACTACGCTACAAAGTCTGTTAATAAGCTTCCAACTAAAGTATAAAACATTTTTTTGTATTTAATTTTTTCGTCCCGCAAAAAACGGGACGATTTTTTATGACCAGACAGCAACGCTACCGATTTGTAATTGATTATTTTTTAGAACACGCGCCCGGTGCTGAAACCGAATTGTTGTATGACAATCCTTATCAACTCCTTGTATCAGTAATACTTTCAGCGCAATGTACAGACAAGCGCGTAAACCTTACAACACCTGCCCTTTTTAATAAATACCCTGACGCTAAAGCACTTAGCCTCGCAGAGATAGCCGACGTTTTTGCCATTATTAAAAGTATTTCCTATCCGAATAATAAAGCTAAACACCTGGTAGGAATGGCCAGGATGCTTGTACAAAAATTTTCCGGCGATGTACCACTAACTGTCGACGAGCTAATGGAACTACCCGGCGTGGGAAGAAAAACGGCGAATGTAATCACATCAGTCATTGATAACCAGCCAAATATGGCTGTTGACACACATGTATTCAGGGTGAGTGCGAGGATAGGTTTGACGATAAACGCGAAAACACCATTAGCTACGGAGAAACAATTGATCAGCTATATTCCTGAAGTTTACATTCATAAAGCCCACCATTGGTTAATACTTCACGGCAGGTACATATGCATAGCCAGAAATCCAAAATGCAGCGAATGCGGATTACAGGATGCCTGTAAATTTTTCAATAACCTACTTAAACATAAAATTTAATTGAAATTTTTTCGTTTATTTGTAGGAATGCTAGCTCCCGAAAAAAGAGAACAATTTATTTCATGAAAAAAATATGGATACTTGTAGCGACAGCAGCACTATTAACCGCTTTTGAACAAAGAGCATCTGCTCAATACTATTATTACGACAACAACTCCTATGATTCCCCTCTAATGTTTGAGATCGGTGGATCATTTGGTGTGATGAACTGCCTTTCGGATATCGGTGGAAGAAAGGGCCTTGGTGCACCTTTTGTCAAAGATCTGAACATCGGTAACAGCAACTTTAATGGAGGTATTTATCTGAGCGCCTTGTATAAATATGCAATTGGTGTAAGGCTTGAAGGTACTTTCGGACGGGTAAGCGCGTACGATAGTATTTTAAAAAGCGTTAAAGAAACCACCAATGGCAGGTACGAGCGGAACCTCAATTTTAGAAGTAAAATAAACGAAGTATCGTTAATTTTCGAAATTCACCCGCTTTACATCTTTGTAGATTGGCCGTCTAAAGACAGGGATCCGCCCAGGCTATCCCCTTATATTGCAGGAGGAGTAGGATTTTATTCCTTTAATCCGCAGGCAAGACTAAGAAATAACTGGATAGATTTGCAGCCGCTAAGTCTTGAGGGACAAGGTTTTGCCGAATACCCGGAAAGAAAACCATACAAATTAACCGGCGTTAATATTCCACTGGGACTTGGGTTAAAATACGAGTTGTCAGGTAATTTTAATCTGCGTGCAGAGTTTTTACACCGCATTCTTTCAACAGATTACCTGGATGATGTGAGCACGAGATATATCAATGCGGGGTTGTTTCAAAAATATTTTACCGGAATAAAATTGCAGAATGCGCTTGACCTTAGTAGAAATGACCGGGTCAATCCAGGCGGGCCTGCCGGTGAATTCAGAAAAACAGAAGGTGGTATCAGGGGAGATCCTAAGGACACAGATGCCTATTTCACTTTTAATTTCAAGATAGGGATGACCTTCGGAAGGGAAAAAATCAGGAGAGGTAATCCACAACGATTCTAATTGGTCGTTTGCTTATTGACAAATCATAAAGTTTAAATTTATAAACAAAAAAGGCACTCGAAATGAGTGCCTTTTTTGTTTATAAATTCTTGTGCCGGGTAATTGAACTAATTTTTGTGTCGAATAAACTACAGGCGTAAGCGCTACTTACAACATCTTCCTGATTTCTTCTATCAGTTCACCTTTTGTAATAGGAATACCCATTATTTTATTATATGGTTTGGCATCCACAAAATATACGTCCCGTATGATCTTTATTAATTGCCCGTTATTGATTTCAGGGATAAGTACATGATCAAAATTTTTCAATATCTCACCTAAATTCTTAGGGAAAGGCCTGATGTAACGCAGGTGCGCATGTGAAACCAAATGGCCCTCGATCTGCAATTCCCTGCAGGCGCTTTTTATAGCGCCATATGTGCTACCCCAGCCCAATACCAGCACTTTTCCTTTCTCGGCACCGCTATCGAGCTTTTGTTCAGGTATGGAATGCGCGATCAGGTCCACTTTCTTTTGCCTCGTCTTCACCATGTGCTGGTGATTGTCAGAATCATAACTTATATTACCCGTGACATCCTGCTTTTCAAGGCCACCTACTCTATGTTCCAGGCCCTTGGTACCGGGTATCGCCCAGGGGCGAACCAAACGTTCGTCTCTTTTGTAAGGCTGAAACTTACCATTCACGTCCATGTCAGAAGCTATGTTTTGAGAGGCGAAAGACATTTTTATTTCCGCAAGATCTGCTGAAGTAGGAAATTTCCAGGGCTCGGCGCCGTTGGCAATATAACCATCACTCAAAAATATAATGGGTGTCATGTGCTGGATGCTTATCCGCACAGCTTCATAAATCGCGCTAAAGCAATCGCTGGGTGTGGATGCTGAAATAATGGGCATCGGGCATTCGCCGTTGCGTCCGTAATAAGCCTGCATCAGGTCACTTTGTTCTGTCTTGGTAGGTAAGCCCGTACTCGGTCCGCCTCTTTGCACATTAATAATGATCAAGGGTATTTCCAGCATTACTGCAAGTCCCATGGCCTCTGCTTTCAGCGCCATGCCTGGTCCGCTGGTAGTAGTTACGCCTAAGCTTCCTCCATAACTGGCACCGATAGACGAGGTGATAGCAGCTATTTCATCTTCAGCCTGGAAGGTCTTGATACCGAAATTTTTATATTTACTCAACTCATGCAATATATCACTCGCTGGTGTGATCGGGTAACTCCCTAAAAATAATTGCAGCCCGCTTTTCTGCGCAGCCGCTATCAAACCATAGGATAACGCCTGGTTACCCATAATGGAACGATACATGCCCGGTTCCATCTTTGCTTTCTCAACTGTGTACCGTGTGGTAAAAGTTTCTGTTGTATCACCATAATTATAGCCAGCCTGCAGTGCCCTTACATTACTTTCAAATATCTCCGGCTTTTTGCCAAATTTATCTTTAATGAACTGGATCGTGTTATCCATTTCGCGGTTGTACATCCAATATAAAAAGCCCAGTACAAACATATTTTTTGCGCGGTCCTTTTCTTTCATCCCCATGGTGAAATCCTTCAAAGCCTCACGCGTCATTTTTGTAACATCGATCTTTATCAGCTCATAAGCATCCAGGCTATTATCATCCAGGGGATTGATGCCTTCCGCATAATTTGCAAGGCGAAGATTTTTTGCATCAAACCCTTCTATGTTGGCAATGATAACCCCGCCTTGCTTCAGGCCCTTTAAATTTACTTTTAATGCCGCTGCATTCATTGCCACTAATACGTCGCAGGTATCACCTGGTGTAAAGATGCGGTCGCTGCTGAAACGCAATTGGTAACCACTTACACCCGGCAATGTGCCGATCGGCGCCCTGATCTCGGCAGGAAAATCCGGGAACGTAGCCAGGTCAATACCCAGCAAAGCGGTGTTGTTGGTAAACTGGCTGCCCGTTAATTGCATACCATCGCCGCTATCGCCGGCAAATTTTATTACTACTTCTTTTAATACCTGTTCTTTGATCATATGGTCAAACATTAAAAATTACTGCAAGTTACGCGAATTTATTTTTTGTTGAGGTAATAAGGCCTGGTAGATTTGATGCACATTTTCAAAGATCAAAACCTTTTATCGTACAAGCGTTACGGTTGCTTTTTGTAGACATAAATGATAACTAATAAAACCAGGTCAGTTTATCCAACTATTATAAAATCATTAACAACAAACATTTACAAGCGATTGTGCCTGCATATATCTTCATGTAACAAAATACATCTCCCTAAATTTTATGGACCCTGACCCTGAAGCTGAGCAAGCCGCTTCTAAAATAATGCAAACAACATTTATTATCGTCGTTTGTACCGCCTGCCATAGTTTCCAAACCGAAACTTCCAATGCTGTTTCCACTATCCAATTTTCTTTACCGGATTCAATTGAAAAAACGGTAGCCGTGGCCCCTGCTCTTAAAAAGAAAAAAAAGAAAACCATCTACCTTACTTTCGATGACGGCCCTAATAAAGGTACCCGAAAAGTAATGCATATCGCACAGGAAGAGCAGGTGCCTGTAACCATGTTTATTATTGGGGAGCATGTTTATGGAAGTGCCGAACAAACAGCCACTTACGATAGCCTTTTGCAATCCCGGTATGTCGAATTGGAAAACCATAGCTTTTCGCATGCGCATAATCATTATGAAAATTTTTACTCCAGTCCTGATTCTGCCATCAGGGATTTTACACGTTGCGCCGATAGCCTCGGACTCACCGATCATATCATCAGGACGCCGGGCAGGAATATCTGGCGAACAAAAATAATCAGCAGTACAGATATTAAAAAGAGTCTGGCCACTGCTGACAGTCTACAACAATCTGGTTTTACTGCTATTGGCTGGGACCTGGAATGGCATTTCGACCAGCAATTGAATTTGGTAAACACAGGTGATGAACTGGTGCAGGAAGTGGACAGCTTGTTTGCCCGGGGCAAAACAAAAACACCGGACCATCTTGTTTTGCTGGCGCATGACCAGGCTTATGCTGATATTGCCGATTCACTCCGCCTGCTTTTATTTATTAAAAAACTTAAATCCGCAGACGAATACAATTTTGAAGTAATTTCAAATTATCCCGGCATAAAAAATTAACACAGCCGCTAAATAATTTATATAATTGCTACATTGAAATGAATTATTTTTGAATCTTAAAAAATTTACAATTATGGATTTATTCAAATCTGGAAACCCAACACTTTCTGAGAAAGCGTTTAAGAATACCGGTTACGTTGATTACAATAATTCAATGACGGTCAGGGGTACATTAAACAAGTTTGGTTTTATGTTTTTAATGCTTATGGGTACTGCTTATTATTCATGGCAGCAGTTTTCTCTAGGCGAAAATGTACAGCCGCTGATCCTCGGCGGAGCAATCGGAGGCCTGGTGGTAGCACTTGTCATTTTCTTTAAAAAAGAATGGGCACCATATCTTGCGCCTTTGTATGCATTGCTGCAAGGTTTATTCATTGGCGCCATTTCAGCTTATTACAATAATGCTTTTGCTGCAAAAATGCCCAATATAATCATGACTGCTGTGGGACTTACATTTGGTACTGCCATAGCCATGTATTTGCTCTACAGTTTTAAAATAATCCAGGCCACGCAAAAATTTAAAGCCATTGTTTTTACTGCTACCGCGGGCATCGCTATTTTTTATTTAATTGCGATGGTATTAAGGATGTTTGGTATTCAGATTGCATTTTTACATGAAGGTTCCGCTATGGGAATTGGCTTTTCATTGGTGGTAGTTGCCATAGCCGCGCTGAACCTTATCCTCGATTTTGATATGATGGAACAGGGAGCAGCGGCAGGCGCGCCAAAATATATGGAATGGTACGGCGCATTTGGATTAATGGTAACCATTGTATGGTTGTATCTTGAAATACTTCGGTTACTGTCCAAAGTAGCTGGTAGAAAATAAGGCTTCGATAATTAACATGTATGTGAACGTTGACCGCGATTTACATTCACCCGCAATAAACCAAAAAGGTTGTTACGTTTCCCGTAGCAACCTTTTTAGTTTGGCCCGTTATCGAAGTTCTTCACCTGTTATTATACCGCCTCCGCTAGTGTCGTTTACTTTACCGGCTTTTTTGCGTACACTGTTAAACTAACTATTCCCACACTACCGGTATTAAATTCCGCCACTTCATTTTCATTCAAGTGCCTGCTCAAAATATCAGCAGGTATCATTATGGGCTTTTCTTTTTGAACCGTTATATCCGTAAAGCCGGTGCTACTAATAACATTAAGATACGCTTGTTTTTGTATGGCGCCGGATACGCAACCCGCATACATTTCGGCGTCCTCCCGGAGAGCTGCCGGCAGGGTACCTGACAACACAATATCTGAAATACTAAAATGACCGCCGGGCTTTAAAACCCTGAATATTTCTTTAAAAACATTCACTTTAGCAGGCACCAGGTTTAAAACACAATTACTTACAATCACATCTGCCATGTTGGAATTAACCGGCAATTTTTCAATATCACCCTGCAGGAATTCCACGTTATTGAAGTTCATTTTTTTCGCATTTGCCCGGGCTTTTTCGATCATAGCAACCGTGAAATCGATGCCTGTTACTTTGCCTTTTTCACCTGTTAAACGTCTTGCAATAAAACAATCGTTTCCGGCACCGCTACCAAGGTCGATCACTGTGTCACCTGGCTTGATCCTTGCAAATTCTGTTGGCAGCCCGCAACCCAGGCCTAGGTCAGCCTCCGGATTATATCCTTCCAACTGGCTATAATCATCCGTCATAATATTGTAAACTTCTGTACTGGAGTTACCCGAACCACAGCAGGAGGATTCGTTGGTATCTTTGTCCTGTAGTGCGATCTCACCATATTTCTGTTGTACGATCTGTTTTATTTGCTGATCTGTTTTCATAAAAAATTAATGGTTTATATATCCACGCTTGTAAAATTTACTCAGATCCTAACAACAGGATTTTTCATTTTTAATTTTTAGCGTGCTGAATAAAAAATTAAACTCAACGCTGAATTTTTCAAATGCTTTCCAGTTGATACAGTAGCAGGTTCTGGGGCCATCTACAGCACCATTTATCAGCCCTGCATTCTTTAATTCTTTCAAATGCTGAGAAACAGTCGATTGCGCCAAGGGCAATACTTCCACGATCTCCCCACAAATACATTCATTGCGTTGAGCCAATACCTTTAATATGGCGATACGCGCAGGGTGTGCGATCGCCTTTGCAAACTCTGCCAGGTCCTGTTCTTTTTTTGTGAATGATTCTTTTTTATTGATTGCCATATCCTATATCGCAAATATACGATTAAACATGTTTACTTTCAAAAAATAGAAAAATAAAGCACCGGTGGTTGACCGGTGCTTTAATAATTATCTTACATAGCGCTGTTCGTCGAGCCAAAATTAAAATCAGAAAAAGATAAAAATATCTTGTTCCTTTTGATAAGATAAGAAGCCTTATTCTCTTCCATCTAATAAATTTCCCAGGCCGCCCAGGAGGCTTCCTTCTTCTTTTCTTCCACCTAACTGCGGTGCATAGCGAATAATTCGTCCGGCAAGCCTGCTGATCGGCAGCGATTGCAACCACACTTTCCCAGGCCCGCGCAATACAGCAAAGAATAAGCCTTCCCCTCCAAACATCCAGTTCTTTATACCCTTGACCATTTCCACATCAAAATCGATACCCGCTGTATACGCTACCACACAGCCGGTGTCAACTTTTAATATTTCACCAGGCTTAAGATCCCGTTCCACGATATACCCGCCTGCATGGGCGAAGGCCAGGCCATCACCTTCCAATTTTTCCATGATAAAACCTTCACCGCCAAAAATCCCGGTGCCTAGTCTTTTTTGAAATTCTATCCCGATACTCACTCCTTTGGCCGCACATAAAAATGCATCTTTCTGAGCGATGATCTTTCCACCCAGTTGCAACAGGTCAAATACAATAATTTTACCAGTGTAGGGAGATGCAAAACTAACTTTCCTCTTGCCCTGACCGATATTGGTAAATGCCGTCATAAATAAACTTTCCCCTACCAGCAGCCGCTTACCTGCATTCATTAATTTTCCCAATATTCCGGTAGACTGTTGTTGCTGGCTTCCGTCGCCAAAAATGGTTTGCATTGAGATACCATCGTCCATCATCATAAAAGCGCCGCTTTCCGCGATGGCAGTTTCATTAGGATCCAGTTCAATTTCTACAAACTGGAGTTCTTCTCCATAAATTTTGTAATCAATTTCGTGATTCTTAAGCATGGCTATAATTTTTTTGTGAAGATAATATCTATCAAAATATAGCGCTTAAAAATGATGATGAATGGAAAAATGTTTTTTATGAGCAGGCGTTTCGCTTTCCTGACAGGCAACCAATTTTGGAACATTGGTATGAGAGTATAGCTATCACATGCCCATAATCGCTACCTCGTCAAGGTGACAGCCGGTATTAGCATTTACAAATCAGTACACTGAAACTTTTGTGTAGAAAAGAACCTGCATAGGTAATAACTATAGGTGGTATACGATCATTTAGAAATCAAAAAGAGTCGAACTTTTTTCTACAGTAGGTCGTACGGTTGAAAGTTTTATAACTTAGAGGCAAAGCTGTAAAACCTGCTGATACTTCGGTAGTACTCCGTTGAGGGATATATTATTCAATGATGCTATCGCACCACGTCTTCCAGCTCTACATCATTGTCATCAAAATCGTCTTCACTTTGCAATAGAGCATCCTGGATGGCTGACTTATCGGCTTGCCGGTTGATAGATTGCTTTTTTGAATTGTTGATTATATTGGCCAATACTTCCACGCATTCACTTACCGATGTCTCAAACCAGGCAGTTTGTTTTTTGACAAAATGATCGTTGCCGGGAACTTCAAGGCGTATTTCACAATAGTCTGAATCAGGATTCCCAGCCGGCCCCTTAAATAAGGTAACGTTCGCTCTTATGATACGATCGCCTTTAAGGGTATTTAATTTTTCTCGTACAAAATCTTCCAATGTTGGCCCTGCTGTAAAGCCCAGGGATTGTATGATAATATCCATAGTAATTGTTTATGCTACGTATCCTATTATTGTGCCAAATATGTCTGCAAGTGTCTGTTTTTTTTGATTCTTCCACGCTCCCGAATTCACGAGAACACCTGAGCCTGCCAACCAATTTTGAAAAATTCTTGATAATTTTTTCTTCGGTACGAACAAATTAATTCTAATTCTGTTTAAACATTACTATTTTTTGTTAAACAAAATCGCTTAACTATTTTTTTTATCTTTAAACAATCAAATTATGAAAGTTCCATTTTCTGCAACATTGGGTAAGTCATTTATGTTCCTTGCCTTTGCCGGGTTAGCACTCGTTTCCTGTAAAGACGATGATGTACCTCCCGTAAATCAGCAAGGTACTATTACCGCGCAGGTATCAGCCGGCACAAATTTCACTTCACTAAAAGCGGCTGTAGTAAAAGCTGGCCTGGCTGCAACATTGGACGGAACCGGTCCATTTACCGTTTTTGCTCCTACAGATGATGCATTTACAGCTTCCGGTGTAACTGCCGATGTGGTAAACAGTTTGTCAGCGGACCAATTAAAAACTATCCTTTTGTATCATACTATACCATCCAAAATAGCTGCTGCGGATGTTCCCGCAGGCCCAAATGCTAAAGTAATAACGGCGAGTGGTGATTCCGTATTTGTGACAAATAATGCAAGCGGCGTATTTGTAAACGGAATAAAAGTAACAGCTGCTGATTTGCCGGCGAGCAATGGGGTGATACACACTGTTGGCAAAGTACTATTGCCGCCCGGCGGAAATATTGTACAGGTTGCCTCTGCAGATACAGCCCTGACCTATTTGGTTGCGGCAGTTGTAAGGGCCAGCACAGGTACGACCAATGTTGCGGCGATACTTTCCGGTACCGGTATTTTGACAGTATTTGCACCGACTAACAATGCATTCAGGGCTGCCGGTTTTCCAACCATCGCTGCTATCAACGCCGCAGATCCAAATACCCTTACGACTATCCTTACCTATCATGTTGTGCCGGGACGGGTATTTTCATCCGATCTTACAAATGGTGCCCAGCCGGTAACGGCGAATGGGGGTAAAGTTACGATCGGACTGGCTGGTACAGGAGCTACCGTAAAGGGCAATACCAATACAGGCGCATCAAATATCGTCGCTACCAATATTATGGCATCCAATGGAGTCGTGCATGTGATAGACCAGGTGTTGCTACCTTAATTTATATTACAGCACATAAAATAACGAAATACGTAAATAGTCCTGGTCATCTTTGGCCGGGACTATTTTTTAAAATACGAACAACGCTATTATTCATTTAGCTCCATAGATTTGCCGGCAGCCATAACCCAATATCAGCCTGCCCATAAAAGCCTGGTTGTCGAACATCAGGCATTCTATTCCTTTTGTCAGGGAAATTTTTATTCGCAAGTGATACACATTTCCTTTGTGTTGAAAAGCTGCCTGTGCAGCAATTTTAGTTCACTTAAAAACATCTATCACGAAATCTACTATTGGTAAAACGATGATGCTGGTTGCCGTGGCTGCAACCCTTTTATCCTCCACCAATTTCGATGGCGAAGGATTTGAAATATTCCTGAATAATAAAGTGGTGGTTCAACAATTCGGCAAATCGATGAATGAAGTAAAAAGCCTGACATTGAATCAAAATTCAGCAAAAGATCAGTTAACGGTAAAATATTACCATTGCGGAAAGATCGGGGAAAACCTTGTCATTGTTATCAAAGACGGCAAAAACAGCACATTAAAGGAATGGCGCTTTAGTGATGCGACTGCTTCCATTACTTTACTTACTGCAATGAATTGTAATGTAAAAGACATCCTTATCCTTGGCAAAGGAAATGAAAACATTTTTAAATCGTACTACTCTTCCAGCGAATTACCGAATGGACGGATGATTGCAAACCTTATTGTGTAAAACAATCAAGTAGCGGTTAAAAAGTAATATTATTCTTTGAGCCGATGGATTAATAATCTATCTAACCCCGGTTTCTTCCTGAGGTTTTTTTTTATTGTGATTGCGCAGGTGAAATGCGATGATTAAATGGCTTAATTTATGTTATACTGCCATAATAAGAATTAATTATATAGGCAACTAACATTAGTATCATATAAAAATCAATAGCATGATCAAACAGAAAACCAACGAAACAGCTACTGGTAAAGCGCAAAAAGTAGCGCGAAATTTTTTGGGGCTGCTATTAATTACTACTGGTATCAGCCACCTTACCTGGGCGAGGGTAGAGTTCCGGGCGCAAGTGCCTGGTTGGGTGCCCGTAAGTAAAGATCTTACGGTAGTATTATCGGGAATCGCTGAATTGACACTTGGTGGGTCACTGGTCTTTTTACCCCGGCAAAAGATTGTTGTCGGATGTTTGGTAGCCACATTCTTTGTACTGATATTCCCTGGTAATATTGCACAGTTCATGGATGAAAGAGACGCGTTTGGTTTAAATACAGATCTTGCCCGCGGCATTAGATTATTCTTTCAGCCTGTACTCGTGATTTGGGCGCTATGGAGTACCGGCGCCTGGCTGATACGTAAACACAACAAACCATAACGGTAAATTATTTTTACAGCTCCTTATGCCGGTAAATACTTTGCTTGCTTATCTTTAGGCTCCGAATAATTACCTGATGCAGCAGTTGTTAAACCATATACAAAATATTTCTGCGCTAAGCCCGGGCGCTTTAGACCTGCTGCCAGATTGCTTCAAAAAGATCTACCTTTCAAAAAATGACTACCTGGTTACCGAAGGAAAGGTTTGCAGGTACCTGTATTTTTTAGAAAAGGGCGCCATCCGGGGATTTTACAACCTGGAAGAAAAGGAAGTAACCCACTGGTTTGGTTTTGAAAAAGATTTTGTAACCTCTTTCCACAGTTTTATTACGGGCGAACCTGCGGTTGAAAATATTCAACTATTAGAAGGAAGTATTTTATGGGCTATTTCCAAAGAAACTTTATCGGACCTGCTAAGTAAGCACCATGAAATTGAAAGGTTCGTAAGGATTGCTTATGAAAAATATTATATCCGCCTGGAAGAAAGATTTGTAAATGCTCAATTTAAAACAGCTGCAGAACGATACGAAAATCTGTTGCAACACACACCTTATATTTTGGAGCGCGTACCACTGGGGTTTATTGCTTCTTATCTTGGCATCAGTCCTGAAACTTTAAGCAGGGTACGTAGCAAGCTTTAACATTCCCACTGTTGATTTTTGATAAATGTCAAAAGTTGGCTCAAGCGATAAGAATAGTTTTGTTTTATAAAAATATATTATGGAACAAAAACAATTTCAGCCACCTTCCGCAGCCTTTATTGCGGCGGCCTGGTCAGCATTTTTTATCGGTACTACTGCCTTCATTATCGGCCTTTGGAATGCAGGAATGCCACTTAACGAAAAAGGTTATTATTTTACCGTATTGATGTTTGGGCTCTTTGCTGCGATCTCTGTACAAAAAGCGGTGCGTGACCAGCTTGAAAATATCCCGGTAACTAACCTGTACTACGGTATTGCCTGGTTTGCTACCATCCTATCGATTGTACTACTTACTATCGGACTCTGGAATGCAGAACTGGAAAAAAGTGAGAAAGGATTTTATGCCATGTCTTTTACACTTAGTGTATTTGCCGCAATAGCAGTA
The DNA here is from genome assembly GCA_039916545.1 of Ferruginibacter sp. Classification (GTDB taxonomy): domain Bacteria; phylum Bacteroidota; class Bacteroidia; order Chitinophagales; family Chitinophagaceae; genus Ferruginibacter. Next base: position 14,382 of record JBDSLD010000155.1, on the reverse strand, counting down.
CAAAAAAATACCCGGGATCTGAAAGCTTCGAAAGCAGGAGAGACGCTCTAATAATGATTTAAAATAAAAAATGGAACTTTCGGTAAGGGTGCCGGAGTTCCATTTATAACTATGAACAAAATTTTCACGGGGAAGATCTATGTATGCTTATTCCCCTATAATTTTATTTCGCCTTCAATTGAATCATCCATTGTTTTACCAATTACGGCTCCTACTACTCTTTTAATTAGTCCTACTACCTGTACATGTTTGGTATCCCAATAATAAGCTTCTGACGGAACAACTTTGATCACGGAAATACGCGGGTCATCTATACCTTCAGTAAACCAGGTTTTTAAAATTGGTTGCCATAAATCTTTTATAATTTCTTTGTCATGACTGATGGTAGCTATACCATAGAGGTTTAAAAAATCTGAATAATCAGACCCCTGGAATAATAACTGTACGGTCGGATCATCATCGATTTCTATATTTTTTTTACTGTCAGCTGCACTTAAAAACCACAGATTACCTTCGTCATCTATTTTCTGTACTGACATGGGCCTGGTGGAAAAACTCGCATTGGTACGAATGTTAGTGCAGAAAAAACAAGTAGATGCTTTATCTACCAATTCCTTTACTTTTTTTACGCCTTCTGGTCCACTAAGATCTTCATAATTGTCCTCTTCCTGGTTTTGATTGATGCTATCCATATAAAATGTTTTTTGACTAATATCCAAATATTACTCCAATTTTTTAGTTTACCATTCGCCTTGTTTTGTAATAGTTTAGGATAGTGATTATGAATCAGTTGTTCAACAAATTAGTGGTGCCAGGTTGTTGAAGTTTTTTTTGTGTAAATAAATACACAATGAAGACCCTCTCCCCCGCCCTCTCCAAGGAGCGGTTGCTTTAGGCTGTCATCGTTATTACTTGTTATTTTAGTTGGAGTAGAAGTGCTTTGGATGTAACTCGCCCATACATTTTCTTACCGGTTAAATGGTTCATACAAAAAATGCCGTCCTTGCAGACGGCATTATCTATGCATAAATATTAGTTTTTATAACCATCCTCGTATCCAGCTTTCTCCTGCGGCCGGATCATTTTTCAATCTTCTTCTCCTTCGTTTTACATCCAGGCGATGGCGTATGGCTGTAATGATCATCAATGGCATGAACAGGAAGGTAAGTGGTGGAATCCCCAAAAAGCTGATCCATTTTCCGCCAAACATATTGCGCATCGGGCGTTTCAATCTTTCAGCGATCAGGTACATAGCGGGCACGATTACCAGTGTCATAAAGAAGGCAAATGCCAACCCGAAAATGATCGTCCAGCTTAATGGTTTCCAGAAAGCTACGTTATCTCCGCCAAAGAAAATATGCGGGTTCAGTTCGGAGAACAGGGAAACGAAATCAATATTGAACCCAACCGCGATCGGGATAAATGCTAATATCGCTGCCAAAGCTGTTAACAATACCGGGATGATACGTGTTTTACCAGCCGAAATCACCGCCTCTCTTGTCTTCATACCCCGACCCCTTAACTCATCCGTAAATTCTATCACCAGGATACCATTTTTTACAACGATACCCGCCAGGCCCACAATACCAAGACCCGTCATTAGTCCCGAAACTTCCATACCAGTGATGGCAAAGCCGAGCAATACGCCGATGATACTGAAAATAATTTCCGTAAGGATGATAATCGACTTGCTCACACTGTTAAACTGTATCACCAATATAAATAAGATGAACATCAAAGCTATTACTAAAGCCTTTCCTAAAAATGCAACTGTTTCCGCTTGTTGCTCACCTTCCCCTGTTTGCTTGATGGTAACACCTTCCGCCTTGTTTTTAAAGTTGGCGATATGAGAGGCGATTACCTGGTTTACACCGGTAGGGTTAAAGCCCTGCGTGGTCAATACATTCGACCTCAATGTGATCAGGCGTTTCTGGTTCTTACGTTTTATACTTCCGAAAGTGCTGGTAGGTTCTATTTTTACCAGGGCGCTGATCGGGATATTTTTTACCGCGCCGCCACTTGCCATATCACGGAAACTGACGCGCATATTCAGCAGGTTACTCAAATCCTTTCTTTGCATTTCATTGTTGCGCAGCTGTATCTTATACTCATCCTTTCCTTCCTTTATCTTAGAAACCTCCCGGCCGAATAAACCGGTGCGGATCGCCTGCCCGATCTGCGCAGAAGACACACCTTGTATCAATGCACGCTCACGGTCGACGGTCAGGGTAATTTCAGGGTTATTCAGATCTACATCCATTTTCAACTCTTCCACACCTGGTACCTGCACCGAATCGAGGTAGTTCTTTAAGTTAACGGCGGTTTTCACCAGGCCATCAAAGTCTTCACTTGCTATCTCAATATTAATGGGAGGATCAGTGGGCGGACCAGAACTTTCCTGGTCAACACTTATTTCCGCACCCGGAACGCCCCGCAATGCAGCACGCACGGAATCAAGGTAAGGGCGGGTTGAAACGCCATGTCTTTTTTCAAATTCTACAAAAGAAACCTGTATCCTTCCGAGTTCACTTCTTGTACTGCGATCGCCTGCAGATGGGTCACTGGCACCAATGGCCACATTACTGATCACACTTTCCACCACCGGGTTTTGTTTACCGCCATTGTAATCAATTCCCAACACTTTGGTTACTTTCTTTTCCAACACCTGTGTTACAGAATCAGTGTACTCGACACTGGTGCCCACAGGTAATTTCAGGTACACATAAAGTTGGTTTGGATCGGCTTTTGGAAAAAAGGCAATCCCTACACGCCCACTACTGATAGCCGCACTGAATACAAAAAATGATAGTATCAATAACGCAATGGTGCCTAATAACAGGTGGACCGGCCGCCAACCTTTTAATGCCCAGCGCAACAGCCGCTCATAATGGCCCATGATAAATGGCAGTGCATGATTTTGAAAATAGTGAATGGCACCTGTCAGGAAATACCTGTTCAACAAAACCAGCAGCATGAAGAATATCAGCAGGTTGCCCATGAATGTAGCGCCCGCGATATCAAGCAAAATGCCGATTGCTAATACTACCCAGAATATTGGTTTTTTAAAGATAGCTGACTTAGGCTCCTTTTTCTCACTTTCAGGATGATTCATAAAATCAACCGCGAAAACAGGGTTCATAACAAAGGCTACCACTAACGAAGCTGCCAGTGTAAAAATAAGCATGGTAGGCAGGTACACCATAAATCGCCCGATAATACCCGGCCAGAACAGCAGCGGGAAGAAAGGAGCAAGGGTGGTAAGCGTACCAGCCAGTACCGGAACAAACACTTCCCCGGCGGCAGCTTTGGCAGAATCATTGACCGACATTTTTCCTTCCATGAATATCCTGTGCGTATTTTCTATCACCACAATGGCATCATCCACAATAATACCCAGTCCGAACAGTAAGGCAAATAATACGATAAAGTTGAGGGTTACATGAGAGCCGATGATCAAATCCGCCCCCGGCAAAAACACGAAGGCCAGGAACATACTAAGCGGTACGGAAAGCGCCACAAAGAACGCATTCGTAACACCCATGAAGAACATCAGTACGATCAATACCAGGATAAATCCGATCACGATCGAATTAACCAGGTCCTTAAAGGAGGTTTTTGTTTTGATACTCTGGTCGCCGGTAACAACAGTCTTTAAATTATCCGGGAAGATCACACCTCTTCCTTCTGCCAGTGTTTTTTTAACGCCTTCACTCGTCTCGATCAGGTTTTCACCACTACGTTTAATAATATTCAGCGTAACCACATTTTTACCATCCAGGCGGGCAAAACTTTCCGCGTCTTTAGTAGTATCTTTTATTACGGCTATATCCCTTAAATATATGGGCGCGCCTGCGGTATTCCGCACCAATACCTGCTCAATATCATAAGCGGTTTTAAATTGTCCCTTCAACTGGAGGTTACGTTTCATACTGCCGACATCCAGTAAACCACCGGATATATCCAGGTTTTCCCTTGCTACGGCGTTGGCGATGTCATCAAACGTAATACCGGCAGTTTGCATGCGGTAATTATCTACATTTATCTGGAACTCTCTTTCAGGTGCACCTACAATATCGATCCTGTTGATCTGCGGCAGATCTTCCAGTTTGTCTTTCAGGTCATCCGCAAATTTTTTCAATTTTACCATGTCAAAATCACCACTGAGGTTTACATACATGATGGGCACGTCACTCAGGTTTACTTCCAGCGCTGTAGGTTCCTGTGTAAGATCCGTTGGCAGGTCCTGCCTGGCTTTGTCCATGGCATCCTTTACTTTCTGCAGTGCCACTTCCGTTTTAACTTCTGTATCAAACTCAACAATGATTGCTGAATAATCCTGTTGCGAGGTACTGGTAAATTTATTGATCTTAGCGCCTGTTATCCCTTTGATCTGCTTTTCAATCGGCCTCGTAACCAGGTTCTCAATATCTTTCGGTGAGTTACCGGTATAAATGGTTTGCACATAAATAGTCGGGATCACGATATCCGGGAACTGTTCTTTAGGCAATGTTACAAATTGAAAGATACCAATGAGCGACACACATACCATCACCAGGTAAATAGATGTTTTATTGGTAATACTCCAGGAGGTTGGTTTAAACTCTTTTAATTTGTCTTTTAAATTTTCTATTACACTCATACAATTTGTTTTGTGGCCAGTAACCCCACCAGGGGGTTTGGACCAATATTTTTGTGGTCAACTTTTAAAAAAGTGTACATGCTGAAATTGTTGCCATTCACCCGGAGGTTTCGACACTATTTCAGTGTAAGCAACTGTCCTTCGTAGAGGCTTGCATATCCTTCAGTGATCAGGGTATCGCCAGCTTTTAAGCCTGTTTTTATTTCCATCTGGTCGCCGTTCAGTAACCCAATATTTACCATCTTTTTACGTGCTACCAATTTCCCGTTCTCTGAACTAGCTACCATTACAAATTTTCCTTTTTCATCATTCTGTAATGTATTTAAGGGGATGGCCAGTGTGTTGGTTGCTGCGTAATCCCTGATCTTTACCAGGGCGATCTGGTTTGGCCGCAGGGCGGGATCGGCAGGTAATTTCGCTTCTACTACAAATCCCCTGTTGATCAGGTCGATCGATGATCCAACAAAACTTACTTTGATATTGAATGTTTTTTTCACATCCGGCATTTCCACCACCACATTACTACCCTTATTCACACTGCCCAGGTAGTTTTCAGGAATATTGCCAACTACTTTCAACTCACTGTTATTTACGATCTTAATAATTCCTGATCCCGGCGATCCAAATGCTTCTCCTAATTTTACTGTTACCACATCGGCGATACCATTTACATCACTGTACACAAGGGAAAGATTGGACTGCTCCTGGACCGACCCAACATTTTCCTGGCTGGCCTGCAACTGGTTTTCCAGTGTCGCCACGTTATTTTTTGCAGTGATCAGTTGCACTTCCGTACCTATACCCTGGTCCCACAAATTCTTCTGGCGCTGGTAAATATTTTTTGCATAAGACAACTGGGTTTTAATACTTTCCAATCCCTGTCTTGCTGCCACCACGTTCTGTTTGGAAACCGCATCATCCAGTTTTAACAGCAACTGCCCTTTTTTAACACGATCGCCCTGCTTTACATAGATTGCCTTTACCTGTCCGGGTGCACCACGAGGAGTTATGAGACTTATATTTTCTGCTTCCACATGGCCCTGCAGTTCGATGTAATGATTGAAATCTGCTGTAGCCAATGTCTGTACGGCCACCAGTTTCGTTTTTGCCGCGATAGCACTGGTATCGATCTTACCAATCTCTCCTTCCAGGCTGATGATACTTTTGTCCAGTTTATCGCGCTCGCCTTTTAGTTTTTCCAGGTTTGCTTTTTTATCGTTCAGCTCAGCATTGCCGTCTTTTTTACTGCTACCGCAGGATGATAAAAAAATCAATGCGGTGGCGCCTATTACTAAATAATGTTTCATTGTTGTATGGTTAAATATTTTATACACGTTGTTAGTTTTAATGATCATTTATTTATTGAATTATAACTTGCCGACTGCTTTTAAAAAGTCTATCCTTGCAATAATAGCGTCGTATAAAGAGCTGATGTAATTTGTTTGGGCGGTCTTCAGGTCAACCTGGGCGGTGTTAATCTCGGTAGAATTTCCGGTACCGACCTCAAACTTCTTTTTAGTTTGCTCGTACACCAGTTCAGCCAGAGACATATTTTTTTTCTGGTAATCCATGGTAGCCGTGGCTGTTAAAAAATTATTCCTGGCCACTACCACATCATTGTCAATTGAAATTTTCAATCCTTCCAACTGGTTAGTCGTTTGTTGCAGTTCTAATCTCGACTGGGCGATCTTTGCCTTAGTACTAAAGCCCTTGAAAATCGGTATTGACAAATTGAGCCCGATATAAGAAGTGGTGAACCAATCGCCTCCCTTTTTGAAAAAATCAAAGTCAGATCGCTGGGCCTGTTTGCTGTAATTGGCGTTGAAACTTAAAACAGGCACCTGGCTGAGGCGGTATCTTTTTATATTGAACTCATTTAATTTTTGATTCAGCTCCAGTGATTGATACTCTTTGCGGTCGGTATATTTATAATCTGTTGTTTCCAGTATATTTTCTTTTATCTGCGCTTCGCTTAATGAATCAATCAGCACCAGGCTATCTTTTACGGGCATGCCCATTAAAACTTTTAACCCGGAATAACCGTTCGCGATACTATTCAAAGCTTTCAATTTTTCTGTTTCGAGGTTGGCGATCTGCACGGTCAGTTTATCTACGTCCAGTTTTTCAGCAAAGCCATTCTTGTATATTTCGCGGGTGTCATGATCCAGTTTTTTAAGCCGTTCGATATTGGCATCCAGCAGGTCGATCTGTGTTTTACCTACCACCAGCTGGTAATAGATCTTGTAAATATTGGCCTTGATATTTTCCTGGGTCACCTCAGCTGCTTTTCGCCTGGCGTCGATGCTTGTTTTTCGCGCCTGCAACCCTACAAATACCTGTCCGTCAAATAGTATCTGTGTAAGAGATATTCCACCGGAGGCTCCGTATTTGGTACCAAATTTTACGGGTGTAAAAGTACCTGCTGGCTGACCGATGATCTCTCCTGGCAACAGTGTGGTAGGTATGTTCAGGTAATCAGTAAAAGAGCCGGTAGGTGAGATCTGCGGGTAGGCCGCCGATGTTATATCCCTGTTAGATTGCTCCTGGATGAGCACATCCAGCAAGGCATTTTTCACCTGGTAAGCATTCTTTAATCCGTAGTCAACCGCATGTTTTGCAGAAAATTCGTTGGTGGTTTGTGCCATTGCAAAACTGTTTACCAACAGTGTAATAATAACCAGCAGCTTTGCTTTTCTATATCTGTTTTTTTCCATCATTGCTTAATTTTATTCGCTCTTGTTGATATTTTGTTATGAGTTTGTATCCTTTAACCGAAGCCAGTCCGAAAAGGAAATGAATGATCAATTCTTCTTCTATCCGGGCCAGGTTATATTTTAACTTGGTATGAAAATCAGGATTGAAAGGGAGCATCATGCTTTCTACCCGGTACCTGGCCATAATGTCCAGGTTAAAATCATCCCTATACAACCCTTCTTTGATCCCACGTTCCATATTTTCCCTTATTATACCATAGAGGTAATCGTTTTTATGTTGCTGAAATTTCAGGAAGGCATTGGGGTGATATTTTTGCATATCGAAGATCAGGGACGGGTTCATGGTGCTGAACAATTCTACTACCATATCCATCGCCAAAAAAATTTCGTGTATCGCGTTTTCAGAAGATTTTTTGTCCCGCTCACAAATAGATTCGTTGTGTTGTAATTCTTGCCCGATCACGGAAACGATCAGTTCATCCTTATCTGCATAGTACTGGTAAATCGTTTTTTTACTCATTCCAAGACTACCCGCGATATCATCCATGCTTACACTACGCAATCCATATTGCATAAATAGGTCCCTTGCTTTCGCTTTAATCCTTAAGCCTGTATCAAAATCTGTCATAATCGACTGCAAAACTAAGGAAACTTTTAATGTAACCAAAGTTTCCGTCAGTCTATTTTGCCATTGGTAACAATTTATTCATGTTGGCGGTAAGAGCCCCTGGTAAATACACTAGCAGTTGTCATTGTTACGGCCAGGGGCTTTATTGATCGAATTAAAGAGTAAAACCAGGTATGCTGCGATAACTTTTTCATATTGACACATGGCAATGCAATCATTTACCTTTGGGCATTAAATTCATTAAAATGAAAAAGACAACTGGCTATAGACGGCTATTACAATTTTTTTTACAGGGCTTACTGATATTGGCGCCTATCGCGATCACATTTTGGGCGATTACCACTTTTTTTATTTTTGTAGATGGTATCCTGCCCAACCTGTTACATGGGATAATGCCTAAACTCATGACGGATGCCGATGGAAATATCAAGCGTATAACAGGCCTTGGTTTTGTTGTGGTGATCCTGCTGATACTTTTTGTGGGGTATGTATCTTCCAATTATGTGTTTAGTAAAGTAGTAGATGCGTTTACTAAATTACTCGAGAAAACACCTGGCATAAAATTTATATATTCCACTTTAAAAGATTTTTTTGAGGCCTTTGCCGGTGAAAAAAAGAAATTTACTCAAAATGTCCTGGCCAATGTTGATGACAATGATGTATGGCGGGTAGGATTTATTACACAGGACAATATGGACGAATTTGGTTTTCCCGATTACGTGGCGGTATATATCCCGATGGCTTATTCAGTTGCGGGCAATGTTTATATTATTCCAAGGCAACGGATAAAGCCAATTACTAATATAAGTGCGGCGCAGACTATGAAATTTGCGGTAAGCGGCGGCGTTACAGACGTTGAAGACAATACCCACCTTTAAATGCCGCGCGAATAAGCATAATTTACCTACCTGTTTAAAAACACTTTTAAATTAGAGGAAAACCACCTGGGCAGTCTTTTATGAACTACTATCTTTATCCAAATCCTGGATATGAAGCGGGTTGTACTATTTATTATTGGTTGCCTGTTTGTGTCTGACAGTTTCTGCTGGGGATTTTATGCGCATCAGAAAATAAACTACTACGCGGTTTTTTTATTACCTCCGGAGATGATGGTATTGTATAAACCGAACATCACTTTTTTGAGCGAACACGCCGTCGATCCCGATAAACGGCGCTATGCAGTAAAAGATGAAGCGCCAAGGCACTACATCGACATAGATCATTACGGCACCTACCCCTATTCAAATTTACCGCACCAGTGGAAAGATGCCGTTGCAAAATTTGGCGAAGATTCTTTAAAAATGTTTGGCACAGTGCCGTGGCACATACAATCAATGTTGCTTCGCCTGACGAATGCCTTTAAAGAAAAGAATTTTAGTAAAATACTTAAGAATAGCGCCGAACTGGGGCATTACATAGCCGACTCACATGTACCCCTACACGCCAACAGCAATCACAACGGACAGTTTACTAACCAAAAGTGCATACACGGATTTTGGGAAAGCCGGGTACCAGAATTATTGGCGGAAAAAGAATTTGATTTTTTTATAGGAAGGGCCAGGTATATTGATAATCCGGGTGAATACGTTTGGTCAAGGGTATTGGAAAGCGCCAAAGCCGCCGACTCTGTTTTAAATTTTGAAAAAGAACTTACCAGGATATTTCCTGCCGATCAGAAATATAGTTTTGAGAACCGCAACGGCATATTGACCCGCCAGTATTCAGCTGCTTTCACGATTGCTTTTGATAAAAAACTGGAAGGCATGGTCGAAAGAAGAATGCGCTTATCTATTGCGAGCATTGCGTCTTTCTGGTACACGGCATGGGTAAACGCAGGGCAGCCTGACCTGCGCGTTTTATCAAAACAAAATTTTTCTGAAGCAGATGCAAAGGAGTTTGAAGTGTTGAATGATAGCTGGAAAAATGGTGGGAAAGAGGAGGAATAGTTTTCTTGTTTCACGCAAAAGGGCAAAGGAGCAACGTTGCAAAGAAATACATTGGCCATGTAGGGCGCATCCATAGTGGATACCCACCGGCAATGCCTATCTGGACCCGGCAGGGACAAGCCCGGCCCCTACGTTCACTATTATTGAATCATTATCCCATTATTTCCACCAACAACATCCAATCATCTTTGCGTCTCTGCTCTTTGCGTCTTTGCGTGAAATTTCCTGAACCAGCATCCATGCAAGCACAAATGCATTATCCCATTATTTCCACCGACAACATCCAATTATCTTTGCGTCTCTGCTCCTTTACCCCTTTGCGTGAAATTGCGAAACGACAATTCTGAAATTCCTAAACTTTTAATATTTCACAAAAAGATTAAATTTCATTTGGGTACTTTTGCATTCGAAAAAATTAATAGCTCATTTATCAATACAGAACCAGTGGTACACAATTTTAACGCGGGCCCTTCTATTTTACCCAAAGAGGTCTTTCAACAGGCGTCTGAGGCAGTTCTTAATTACAATAACACCGGTTTATCTATTTTAGAGATCGGTCATCGTACTACTATTTTTCAATCGGTAATGGATGAGGCACGCGCATTGGTCAGGGAATTAATGCAACTGGATGACCAGCATGAGGTATTATTTTTACACGGTGGCGCTTCCACTCAATTTATGCAGGTACCCATGAACCTGTTAAATGAAAAAGATACGGCGGCGTACGCAGATACCGGCGTGTGGGGCATTAAGGCAATCAAAGAAGCGAAACTTTTTGGCAAGGTGGAAGTTGTTTGTTCCGGCAAGGAAAGTAATTATACCATTATTCCAAAAGATTTTGCATTACCTAATGACGCTACTTATTTTCACATTACGACCAATAATACCATTTACGGCAGCCAGTGGCAAAAGATACCACATACCAGTACGCCGTTGATAGGTGATATGAGCAGTGATATTTTTAGCAGGGTAATTGATTTTAATGCATTCGACCTGATATATGCTGGCGCTCAGAAAAATATGGGTCCTGCCGGGGTAAACCTCGTAGTAGTAAATAAAAATATTTTAGGCAAGGTTAAGCGCGCGATCCCCACCATTATGGATTACCGCAACCATATCAAAGAAGGCAGCATGCTGAATACACCGCCGGTATTCGCAGTATTTGTATGTATGCTAACCCTGCGCTGGTTAAAGGCCATGGGCGGAGTAAGCGCTGTGGAAAAACTAAATAACGAAAAAGCTGCCTTATTGTACCAGGAGATCGATAGCAGCCCATTATTTACGGGCACCGTGATCGCTGAAGACAGGAGCAAGATGAATGTTTGCTTTGTGATGAATGATCCATCCCGCGAAGAGGCCTTCCTGGCGTTTACGAAAGAAAGAAATATTGTGGGTATCAAGGGGCATCGGCTGGTAGGTGGTTTCAGGGCTTCCTTATATAATGCATTGCCTGTAAGCAGTGTTGAAGTGCTGGTACAGGCGATGAAAGATTTCGCATAAGCCCATACATAAAACAATTACGATATATTTGCGACAAGTTAATAATCTTACAAAATGATCACTATACACCCTTTTAAAGCCTTACGCCCGGAAGCGCAGCACGCCAAAAAGGTAGCATCACGCCCTTATGATGTGCTTAATAGTAAGGAAGCAAAGGTGGAGGCTCAAGGTAATCCAAACAGTTTTTTACACATCACCAAAAGTGAAATTGATTTACCGGAAGATATCGATATCCATTCACAACAGGTGTATGACACGGCTAAAAAAAACCTGGATGCTTTTATCAGCAGGAACATCCTGTTTCGGGAAAGCAAGGCCTGTTACTATATTTATCAGCTGGTGATGAATGGCAGGAGCCAGACGGGCCTGGTTTGCGGCAGCAGCGTAGACGATTATGAAAAGGACCTGATAAAAAAACATGAGTTTACAAGGCCCGAAAAAGAGCAGGATAGAATAAATCACATTACTACAACGGGTGCCCAAACCGGCAATGTTTTTTTAGCCTACAGGAATGTAGCCGACATCGATAACCTGGTAAGTAAATGGAAAAAAGAAAAGAACCCGGTGTATGACCTGTTGGCGGATGATGGAATACAGCACAGCATCTGGATAATCAATGATACCAATACGATCAGTGCGATATCGGAACTGTTTAAAACACAGGTTCCCTTCACCTATATTGCGGACGGGCACCACAGGGCCGCCTCAGCAGCCAAGGTGCGCAGGGCATTAGCCAATAAAGCCCCGGAAGGAGCAAATATTTTTTTAACTACTTTATTTCCTTCCAACCAGTTGCACATCATGGATTACAACCGCGTTGTAAAGGACCTGAACGGGTTAAGCACAACGGAATTCCTGGAAAAACTCAACGGGTCTTTTATAGTTGAGAAAGCAGCCAAAGCTTTTTCACCGGCTAATTTGCACGAATTCGGACTATATACCGGCAAGCAATGGTATAGCCTGACAGCTAAGGAAAATACATATACCAATGACCCCATCGGTATTTTGGACGTAACCATTTTGCAAAATAATTTGCTTGATCCCGTGCTTGGTATCAGGGACCAGCGTACTGACCAGCGGATCGATTTTGTCGGTGGCATACGCGGTTTGGATGAACTGGAAAGAAGGGTAGATTGCGGTGAGATGGCACTTGCTATCAGTCTCCACCCGGTTAGCATTCAGCAATTATTTGATATTGCCGATAGTGGTAATGTGATGCCGCCGAAAAGTACCTGGTTTGAGCCAAAGCTGCGCGACGGATTACTTACTCATTTAATCAATTAGTTTTTTAACCGGCAGTTGCATTTTGCCAGTGATGGGCGCTAAAGCACTCATGTGCAAAATGGAACGGGTTTACTAATATTCATATGTCGGCTGATTAACCATCGCTTTACGCTTCCTGCCACGGTTGTAAACATCGGAACAAAATTTGCTACAAGCATCGGGCAAAGGATAAAACCATCGGCAAAGACGGCTTTTTCTATAATAAGTAACCTGTGTTTTACAGTTTTATCCATATTTAATCAATTGATCCGTAGTTATTTTGTCAAAATATTTTAATACAATGAAATCTATTGTTAAGGCTTTTTTTCTCGCTGGTGCCATTTTTACTGTTCAATGTTGTGCAGCTCAGACTGCAAAGGAATTGCAGGAAACTGCCAGGACATTTATGCAGCAGGGTGATTTTACCAATGCCTTTATTGTATTGAACCGTGCTTCTTCCTTAGAGCCCCGGAATATTGAAATTAGCAGGGACCTGGCCCTGAATTATTATTTTCAGAAAGATTATAACAAAGCATTGGATGAAATAAAACCACTGCTCGACAGGGAAGATGCCGATGACCAGTGTTACCAGGTAGCGGGAAATATTTATCAGCAGCTTGGCCAAACCAAAGAATGCGATAAAATGTACCGCAAAGGGTTAAAGAAATTTCCGCAAAGTGGTCCGCTGTACAATGACCTGGGCGAATTATTATGGTCGCAAAAAAATTATGAAGCCATCGTACAATGGGAAAAAGGAATTGAGGTGGATCCAAATTTTTCTAAAAATTATTACAACGCCAGCAAGCTTTATTACCTGACGGGGGACAGGGTTTGGAGCATTGTGTATGGCGAAGTTTTTGTCAATTTAGAACCGCTCAATAAGAATACGCCAGAGATAAAATCTATCATGCTGGAAAGTTATAAGAAAATATTCGCTGAAACAGATCCCGCCAGGGATGCAAAGGAAACGGGCAGGTTTAAAGACGCTTTCCTGCAAACTATCAGGAAACAAAGCCTGGTAGCGTCCGGAGGAATAAATCCCGAAACGCTTACAATGATCAGGGCCCGTTTTATCCTGGATTGGTTTCATGATTATGCCGCCAAATTCCCAAGCCGTTTATTCGAGCACCAGCGCCAGCTTTTACAGGAAGGTATGTTTGATGCCTACAACCAATGGTTATTTGGTACGGTTCAAAACCTGGCTGCTTACCAAAACTGGATCAATACGCATTCTTCAGATTATAACGAGTTTAGCCGTTTCCAAAGGGGAAGGATATACAAAGTGCCATCCGGGCAATATTATCATTGATCCATACTTTACCAAACTGCATTTAAGATATTTTACAGCGAACCTGGTATAATTTGCGGGATAACACAGCTACATAGTGTTTGCAAGAAAACGCTGAAAACCTTTACAGACAATGGATTGTGGAGATTTTTCCTGTTGAATAGTATTAATCTGAAACTAAAGAAATGGCCTAAAATAAAATATTGCTGATCTGTTTAATAAAAGGCATTTAAGTGTGGCCACTATTTGATCTTCTACATCAGTGTCATAGAAGCGTGCTGATGTATCTCTAATTACAACTTGTGCATAATTTTGTAAGATCAAAAGCTTTTTGCAGTTAAGACCTAAGGTTAAAGTGGATGTTTACTCCTTACATCAGTGTGGTTCTGTGAGCTCATTGAGTA
>JBDSLD010000154.1:0-17473 GCA_039916545.1 Ferruginibacter sp. | reverse complement strand
AATGTTGCAGATTCGTTTGTCCGTGATTTAAGAGCGATACTACTGAACAATCACTTTCTGTGTGTCATGGTTGTTCTGTCCGATAATTTCCAGCTGGTAAATTCCGGCTGCAAGTTTAGTACCTGTGTTCAGTGATTCAACACTGTTACCACCGTTCGTCTGTATGCTTTTTGCAAAGATGGACTGGCCGTTGATGCTGGTTAACCTTACCTGGTATTTACCTGCCGGCTGATTGTTCACTACGAGGTTGATCACATTGCCGGTAACAGGATTTGGATAGATGGAGAAGCTGCTTGTACCTGTGCTCTTTTCGATAGACACTTTTACAATTGAACTGTATTTTATCACGCCGCTTCTGTCGTATGATTTGATCCTGTAAAAATTGTTTCCTTTCACTGTGTTGATATCCAACCAGCCATAAGTATTGTTTGCGTTGTTGGTACCCGTTACATTAGTGGTATTTACCTGTGAGAATACCACACCGTCAGTTGATTTTTCAACATCATATTTTACCATATTCAATTCATTTTCTACCTTCCACTCAACTGCGATGTTGTTATTCTGCTGTTGTGCCTTTACACTGCTGATCGTTACCGGTAAAACAACTACTGATGATTTAAATACGATCCTGAACCTGTTGGTAGCTGCTGAAGCAGTCTCTCCATTGATCTCAAAGTTTACAGTCGTAGATGCAGAAAGGTCAATTACCGTGTTGGTTCCAAGGTAGCTATCCTGTAAAAAAGCCATCATACCCGGTTGTTCAAGGTTGTTCACTTCAAATACGAACTGGTAGCTTCTTTGAGTTGTAGTAGTCAGTTTAAAAAAAATGGTGTCGTTAATTGTGAGTGATGGCCTTCTTTCTGCAGAAAGTAAAACATTGTTCCTTACTACGCTCAGGTTCTCATTGGTGTTTCCAAATTTACCAGCATCATCCAGGTCTACATCAGCGCTAAAAATATCGTTGAACTGTGCAATGGCGCCATCTGCTACCATCGTTGTGCCATCTGAATTTAACAGGTTAAGCGTTGCTCTTAATTTACCTGTTACAACACCAGCAGTTACCGGAGTCATTGGTCTGAAGATCGCATTAACCGTATTAACGGTTTTGCTTGATTCGTTGAATGTCACAGAAGCAGCACCGTTGCTTTTAGTTTGTACAAAAAAAGCCTGTCCTGACTGAATATCTTTTGTCTGATCGCCAATGATAACCGATTTGATAAAAGAACCACTGTTATCTAAATCATCCAGCATAATATATCCGCCGGCTGCATTCAGCGCTGCATCCCAAACATAAAAACGCTTTACAATATTATTCAATTTAACATGGTCAAAATCAACCGGAGAAGCATAAGGGTTACCGATCAGGGTAAAACCACCTTTGACTGAAGATGCAGTAAAGGCCTGGTTACCTGTTTGTAAAGTACCGGTGCTGGTTAACGTTGTAGTATTGTAAACTGAAGTATTTGTGTTTGCAGGGTTTCTGTCACCCCTGATGAAGATAAAGTAGCCTGTGTTATCAGCGTTACCATTGTTGCCAGCCGAAATAGCCACTTTTGTGTTTAGTATTTTTGTAAATTGTTGGGTAGCTGGATTAAATCCTTTCATTGATACGGTGTTCTGGGCACTTGCATCTAAACCGTTCACATCTGATGGAGCCGGGCCTGTAACCAATGTTCCTATACCTGCAACATAAGCACCGTTGTTCTGCCAGCTGCTATAGATTGTGTTTGAACCGGTAACCGGTGCAGTCATCAATCTCCACATTCTTTTTGCGCTTACATATCTTTCTACATTTGCTTTTCCGATTATATTGCTTCCAGCAGCAACAGGAGCTACCCGGGCAGTAAGGGAAGCGGTTGATTTTAATGTTAAATTATTCTTTGTATATAAGTCACCATCATTAATTGCTAATGTATTTTTAACCGCAACTGCTGATTTTAAAGCTATTCCGTTAGCGGATTTAGAAACTGATAAATTATTGAAAGTTGTTGCGTTGCTACCTGCTACATAAGAAACCAGCGTATCATTATGACCGCTGAAATTTACTGTGCTGTTGCCTGCTGCGAAATTTCCGTTATTCTGTAAAGCTGAATTATTTAAAACAAGGGAAACAGTACCATTTAAAACCAGGTTAGTTCCCGGAGTAATTGTAACCTGCGCATTTAAAGAAGCGATGCCGGTTGTTATAACCAATAAGATGGTAATGAAAAGATTTTTTGAAGAGGCGGTGTTGCTGAGAGTAAGATTTTTCATAAAAGGTTGTTTCAGATTTCGGAAACAGTATTCCTATTATAATGCCAACTGATTAATTATTTGATAATCAATTATTTACAATTAATCAATTTGTGCCATTTTCCTATTCGTGGATGCTTATTCCATGAAATGGAAAAGAAAATGAAGAAAATGGACAGAAATGACAACTTTTGGGAGAAGACACGGAGGTGTTGCAACAGGTGGTAAGTCAAAAAACAGCGAGTGATTGACAGCAGGTAGTCTGACATGGATGGCTGCGATCTTGGTCACTTTACAAGAAAATTTGTTATTAAAATAGCAACCACCTCCCTGTAAGCAAAGGGGTGCTTAAATCGGGAGAATTTATTTAGTGTTTGCAAGAAAACGCTGAAAACCTTTACAGACAATGAATTGTGGAGATTTTTCTTGTTGAATAGTATTAATCTGAAACTAAAGAAATGGCCTAAAATATTACTGAGCTGTTTAATAAAAGGCATTTAAGTGTGGCCACTATTTGATCTTCTACCTTAGTAACCGGGTTAGCTGCCCTTCGTTGGTTCGGTTCCGATGAAATCGGAATTGAAAAAATGCGCAGCCTGTTTTTTCAAAGAAGCAAAAACAGCAGCGTTCCGGTCACGTAGCCTGCCGGCTGTGGAGGCAAAAGTAGAGCGTTGACGGGTAGTTGGTGAAGTGAAGACTCGGATTGGAAAATATTCTAAAACCTTTACCAGCTATTAATAACAGCTTTTTCTTGCAGACACTATTTACATCCCGGTAATAGTCAAATTAAGCTTGAAACTTGTACATTATTGTAATGAAAATCAGGCCTGCGCCGTAGGTCCGCCAAATGTAAATGGTACTTCGATCTGTTCCATGTCCTGGATGGCTCCGTTAGCTGCTTCGAATTTTTTTACATTCTCGATCATTGCTTTCATAAAACGTTTGGCGTGAAAAGGAGTAAGTATGATCCGGCTTTTGACCTTACTTTTAGGAGTGCCCGGCATTACGTTCACAAAATCAATTACAAATTCTGCATGGCTGTGGGTAATAATAGCAAGATTGGCATATTCACCTTCTGAAACTTCTTCGGAAATTTCAATATTTAATTGACCTGGTTGTTCTGGAAGACTATTCATATTCATTGTCGGTTTGCTGCAAAGATAAATATAAAGCCTTCCAATAATGCCTACTTCTTTTTACTGCCGCGAATGCATGAATGTTTACGAAATTTTAAAGCAGGTGTATTATTCTTATTAATTCGTGCATTCGTGGCATATTAAATTAAAACTGGTACAATACCTGGATCTTGACTTCAGTTCTTTTATTCCCGGAAATCTCATCAAGGCCGGTACCGATTGCTTGCTGGTCCTTATAAATTGTTTGCGCCCATCGCAGCCAAACAATTAATTTTTTACTTAGGTCGTAATTGAGGTTAAGATAATAACGGTAACCCTTTCCATAAAAGACAGGTATGGAAAAACTATACAAAACATCATTTTCATAAGCATACAGGCGGCTGTCGTATCCATCTGTATCAAAGTATTGCAACCTGGCGCTACCCGAATATTTTTTCATCATCGGTTTGATGATCAAGTCAATATTTGTTAAAAAACCGTTTTGTGTGTCGTCTTCTTTTTTATCAAACCAGGACATTTCAACTCTGCTGCGAAAAGTGAGCGCCTTATTTATCTTGTAGCTGACCTGTGAACGAAATGATTGCTTTTGTTTGGGCATCACGAGCGAAAGCACGAGGTAATCCGGGTTAAAATTTTTTGCTTTGGATTCGGTACGATAACGAAAATACATATCCAACTGCTTATTTGGCTTATACGATGCCTGCACCATGTAGTCCGTACCGGCAGAAGGTGCATCCACCAGGTATTTCAGCCAGGGGAACTTGTAAAAGTCTGCATAAGCGTCGATTCGCCAAAAGTTATCAGGCCTTATTGTGATACTGGCATACAGCCCGTTTTCATTGGCAGGCAGGGTATTTTCCGTAAATGCATTGGTGTACAGGGAATGATAACTTTTTGATATATTCCTGTAAAGTAAACTGACATCCGCTTTAGCATCTGCGCTGATGATTATCCCATTTACAAATGCTTTATCAAATTTATTGGTAACCGCGGCTTCACCAAAAAAATGCAGGTTCCTGTAAGTATAACTGTAATCTGCGCTATAATTACCAAAGCTTTTACCCGTAACCGCATAAATATTATACGGATCATTCTCCTTATTTATAGGAAGTTTGAACTGGTAATGCACCGCACTAATACCCAGGTGAAAATGGTCGGAATTATAAGCCATATTGCCACCCATTGTAAATTGCCGCTGTGCACGCTTGTCTTCCGTTTCACTTTTAGTGCGGTGCAGCCCGGAACTTTGCAAAGAAGAAACAAAGCCGTCGCTGCCAATGGTATCCATTATAAAATTTGCATCCACGCGTTTATAGGAAACAAAAATGGTGGTTGCTATATTATTTTTTGCGACTGTGATGCCTATCCCCCGATGAAAATTAATTTCGCCGGCGGAATTATATGGCCTCAACACGGCGAGCTGTCTTTTAATATTGGTAACATCTGAGCTTTTTTTAAAAGCAAGGCTCTGCCATTGGGTTAGTCCCTGCCCCAGGTTTACGGTAAAATCACCCAGGGCCAGCGACTTCACCATGCCAATATTTCTTGCAAAAAGATGGGCGGAATAAAAATCAAATCCACTCTTCTGTGCACCTTTGAAAAATTGTTCGCCCGCATCTTTTTCTCCCACAATACCATATTGAAGCAGGTTTTTGAATTGATATTTATACCTCACAAATAATTTTTGGCGCGAGCCCGGGTAGTAATTATTTGCTGTAACGGGATCAAGCTTAAACCCCTTTTGCTTTTCAAGAACTTGTGTAACCCTCGTAAGAATATTGCTGGCACCGCCTTTTACCCGCTGCCGGATCGAGGTTATCACATTTTGCGGGGTGCTAACTGTAATGTAAGGACGCATTCGTTGAATAAGCGGCAGATCAAGACCCGGTACTGCCTGTAGTTCATATATGCTGATAAAATTACCAAACAACTTTCGATAACTGATGATGTTCCGGACCTGGATAGGCGAGAATAACGCCAGGTCCGTTAAAGTGGTTATATCGGCAGCGTTAAGGTTTACCTGGTTTTTTAAATACTGGCGCATCGATTGCAAAAAAGAATCATCCTCTGGTTCGGCGTCTTCATTATTTTCAGTAACCGCTTCCAGTTGCTGTTCAACAATATCAGGAATTGGTACAGGCTGTTGAGCCCTGGTGGCATAAGGTAAAAGGCTAAAGGAACAGATTAAGAAAAGGGGCATGATCTCAAATATCAAAGTCATAAGCCTGAACGAACGCTTTATTAACTGCTTGCTATTCACTACGATTTTATTGGCAATATTCATCTAAAAGGTTGTAGTATTTTGATGGCCACTGCCTATCCGGCCCGCGGAATTGGGCTACCTGTCTTTCCAAAATTCATGATCAGCAATAATCCCGGCGACCATCCTAACTGCGGATGGTAACTTCCACTGATATCCAGGCGTAAATTGTTCCAGCTAAGGCCAACACCGCCGTAAACCGTTGAAGACGCAGATGAGATCCCTACCCTGGCAAAAAATTCTTTTACAAATTGGTATTGCATCCCGGCAATCACATTTACGGGATAGTCTTCCTCTTTTACTACTTCTGCGCTTGCAAAAAAATTATCGGATGCATCATAACCCAATCCGACTTTATAGGCACCCGTCAGCTTTTCACCCGTTTTAGAAAATTTTCCACCCACAGGATTGTACACATGGATACCCAGGTTTAACTGGTTCGATAAATGGACCATCGCACCGAGTTCGAAATTTATCGTATTTGCAGTATTGTAGGAAGGCACGCGGTAACTGTAATAATTAAACTGCACACCGATATCCACTTTCGTACCCAGGCTCCGGGCATAGGCCAATCCTACCTGGCTTTCGTTAAAACTTTTAAAACCGGCGTATTTCAAACTGATACCGAAATTGCCCATTTTGGAAGGGACGGCCATAGCGACGTTATATAAACTGGTGGCCGCGAGTAAAAATCTTCTTTCCCCATACACCCCTGCAGCCGCATTTTTTACAGCTGCAAGTGCGGCCTGGTTATTTACAAAGCAAAACACATCCGCCTGTTTTGTACTGTAAGCCCCCAGCCCGAGATAAATGGCGGAACTGGGTTGACGCAAAGATTGGGCGATACCAGGTGGTGGCAAAAAAAACAGCCAGCTGGTTAGGACAGGTAAATATTTTTTCAAAAGAGGTACGATTATTTTTACCAAATTATGGTAAACCAGTTACTAAAAATGGATATCTACACTCCGTAATAAAAGATTATCCCAGGTTATATTTTATAATGAATTACAGAAGGTCTTGACCGGTTTCCCAGCCAAACTTTAACACCTGGTTAATGGTATCGGAAACCACTGCGGGCATTTTCAGGGATTTTGTTGTTACTTTTGCCAAATGCAAATTTTAGATGGCAAAATCGTCTCGCAATCTGTAAAAGATGCGGTTAAAGAGAAGACCGCACAGTTAAAATCAACCGGAAAAAAAACACCCCACCTCGCAGCTGTTTTGGTCGGAAATGACGGTGCCAGTGAAACTTATGTGGCAAGTAAAGTAAAAAGCTGCGAAGAGATCGGCTTCACCAGCACGTTGATAAGACTGGATGCCGGTATCGCCGAATCTGCATTGATCGAGGCTATAGAAAAATTAAATGCGGACGACGATGTCGATGGCATATTGGTTCAGCTGCCGCTACCTAAACAAATCAGTGAAGAAAAAATAATCAACCTCGTCCATCCGGGTAAAGATGTGGATGGCTTTCACCCGATGAGTGTCGGTAAAATGGTGCAAGGGCTTCCTACATTTATACCTGCTACTCCTTATGGCATTTTAATGATGCTGGAGCATTACAAGGTGGAGACAAAAGGAAAACATGCGGTTGTTATCGGCCGCAGCAATATAGTAGGCAGGCCCATCAGTATTTTATTAAGCAGGAATACCTATCCCGGCAATTGCACGGTCACCGTATGCCATAGCCATACTCATAACTTAAAAGAGATCTGTTTGCAGGCCGATATCATTGTAGCGGCTTTGGGTAAACCCGGATTTTTGACCGCCGACATGGTAAAAGAAAATGCAGTAGTGGTTGATGTGGGTATCACAAGAGTAGCAGACGCCACAAAGAAAAGCGGCTTTGCGATAAAGGGAGATGTTGACTTTGCAAATGTGGCACCCAAATGCAGTTTTATCACCCCGGTACCAGGCGGCGTAGGGTTAATGACAATTGCGGCATTGATGATGAATACTTACAATGCCTGTGTACAGAAAGGTGAGCAATGATAACAAGGGTTGGATTTTCACTGGATTCTAAAATTAAAGAGCTCGCCGTTTGATTGGTACATAATTTTTAACTACTCAATATTCAATAACCAATTTTCAATATTCAATAGGTTTTATAAATCGCTACTTCAAGTCTATTTGCGTACCTATTGAATTCGTCAAAATAAAATGACTCAAACAGATACGATCATCACACAAACGCTTCCTGTAATGGAACATTTTTACACCATTCAGGGAGAAGGCTTCCACCAGGGCCGTGCGGCCTATTTTATCCGCCTCGGCGGATGCGATGTGGGCTGCATATGGTGTGATGTAAAAGATAGCTGGAATGCCGATGCGCACCCAAAAGTAGCAATCAGCGAAATCGCATCCTGGGTAAGCGAAAATGCCGCTTCTTTACAACAAGGCATAAAAGGAGGTTTGGTAGTGATCACAGGCGGAGAACCATTGATGCACGACCTCACCGGGCTTACGGCTGCATTGAAAGAAAATGGATTTGAAACCAATATCGAAACGTCCGGTTCACATCCGTTAAGCGGCACCTGGGATTGGATCTGCCTTTCCCCAAAAAAGTTTAAAGCACCCCTGCCTGAAATGGTCATGTTTGCAAATGAATTGAAAGTGGTCGTATTCAATCAATCAGATTTTAAATGGGCCGAAAAATATGCAGCGATGGTTTCGCTGCAGTGCAAATTATTTTTACAACCTGAGTGGGATAAGGCCGCGGCCATAACGCCATTGATCATAGAATACATCAAACAACATCCGCAATGGGAACTTTCCCTGCAAATTCATAAATACATAAATGTGCCATAAATAGCCTGGGTTTAAGTTTAGTGATGAATGACCGAACCTTCATTATTAATTCTTCATTCTTAATTTTAATTGTCACTGATGATCCGCTCCATATTAATAGGCCTGCTTCTTTCCGTTTCTTTTTACTGCACCGCTCAATGGTACAACCCCGACAAAGTAAATAAAAAGGCGGCCGATATTTACGCACGTGCATACGAAGATGCACAGGAACAAAAATATGGCAACGCGATCGATAAGATCAATAAGGCGATTACAATAGAACCAAAGTTTTTAGACGCTTTTTTATCACGGGCCGGCATTTATGCCAATCTTAAAAAATATGATTCTTCGGTGATCGATTATGAAAAAGCTTTCCAGTTGGATTCAGTTTATTCATTTACCTACCTGCTGCCTTATTCTATCTCGCTCTCCGGCATCGGGCAGTTTCAAAAAGCACTGGATGCTGTAAACCATTTTTTGCAGTATGACAAATTAAATTCACAAAGCATTCGCGCAGGAAACTACCGTAAAGGGGTATACGAATTTGCCATTGACTACGAAAAGAAACACCCGACAAATAACTATGTCTTTGCGCCGAAAAACCTGGGCGACAGTGTTAATACAACGGCGCTTGAATATTATCCCTCGCTCACCATCGATGGTAAACAACTTATTTTTACCAGGCGGATTGCAAGCGATGAAGATTTTTATGAAAGTGTACTGGTCGATGGCAAATGGGACAGTGCCCGGCAACTTGGCGGAAAGGTAAATACTAATTTAAATGAAGGTGCTCAAAATATCTCGCAGGATGGCACATGGATCATTTTTACGGGATGTAATTATCCCGAGGGACAGGGAAGTTGCGACCTCTATATTTCTTATAAAACCAAACTGGGATGGAGTGAAGCAGAAAATCTTGGCCCAACCGTGAACACCGATTTCTGGGAGTCGTCCCCTTCATTTTCTCCTGATAAAAGGGATATATATTTTAGCAGCGACCAGCCCGGGGGATTTGGAGGAAGAGATATCTGGGTAACGCATCGCGGGCCAACCGGCAAATGGGGAAGGCCCGAAAACCTGGGACCGGTAATCAATAGCAGCGGAGATGAAAGCTGTTCCTTTATGTATGCCGATAACCAGACTCTATTCTTTAACAGCAATGGCCATCCTGGTTATGGATCAACCGACCTGTTCTTTTCAAAAAAATTGGGCGACAGTGCGTGGAGCGAACCGGAAAACCTTGGCTATCCTGTTAATACCATTAATGACGAAGGCTCCCTGATCGTTGCCGCTGATGGAAAAACAGCCTACTACGCCAGTGACAGGGGAGATAGCAAAGGTGGGCTGGATCTTTACAGTTTCCAGTTAAGAGATGATATACAACCGCCAAAAACATTGTGGGTAAAAGGCCAGGTTTTCGACGCTAAAACAAAAGCAGGGTTGCCCTCCTCTGTTGAACTAACGGATATCAATAGCCGCAAACTGATCAGTAAGGTGCAAACGGATGAGGATGGAAGTTATTTAGCTACCCTCCCCCTTGGAAAAGAATATGTCTTTAACGTTAACCGGAAAAATTATTTGTTTTTTTCGGAGAACTATAATCTAAATGACCGTAGCATCGATTCTGTTTTCACAGCAGATATTCCATTACAACCTATTGAAGCAGGCGCCATGATCGTTTTAAAAAACATTTTTTTTGACAGCAAAAAAACTGAGTTAAGACAGGAGTCAATTGTTGAATTGAATAAAGTGATCCAGTTGATGAATGACAATCCTAAATTAAAAATATTGATCACCGGGCATACGGATAATGTAGGTAAGCCTGCCGATAATTCATCGCTATCCAATGACAGGGCGGCGTCGGTAATTAGTTATTTGTTAGCCAGCAGGCAGATCAGTAAGGACCGCTTACAATCCAAAGGCCTGGGTTCCACCAAACCAATAGCCGATAATGGTACGGAACAAGGGAAGGCTTTGAACAGGAGAACGGAATTGAGTGTGATCAGTAATTAATGAATGACTGCACGAATTTTTAAGGCATAAATAACACCAATTGCAATAGTTCTTTTTGATCGTTTTTTTTACAAATAATTTATAACTAACCGCTATACTTTATTTGATCTATAACATTTGGCAAAGTATTGAATTTCATTATATTTGGCGAAACGTGCCCGCCTTAATGACAAACGACCTGTTATATCAAATTGCCCTAACCCTTGTGCCCAATATCGGTGATGTACATGCCAAAGCGTTGGTGGCCAGGTACGGCGATGCGGAATCCGTCTTTAAAGCGAAAAAAAGAGACCTCGAAAACCAGGAGGGCATCGGAACCGTAAGAGCTAACAGCATCAAGGCTTTTACCAATTTCGAAAGCAGCGAAGTGGAAGCAAAATTTATAGATCAGTACAAGATCACCCCACTTTTTATCACAGATAAAAATTATCCGCAACGGTTATTGAATTGTTATGATAGTCCCTTACTACTTTATTATCGCGGCAACGCGGACCTGAACAGTTCGCGGATCATTTCAATAGTAGGCACCAGGATACATTCTGATTACGGTAAAATGGCCTGTGAAAAATTTGTAGAAGAGCTGCAGGGAGAAAACATTTTAATAGTAAGCGGCCTGGCCTTTGGTATCGATACCATTGCGCATAAAACGGCGCTTAAAAATAACCTGGCTACTGTTGGAGTGCTCGCTCATGGCCTCGACCGGATCTATCCCGCGCAAAATAAAACCATGGCTAAGCAGATGGTAGAGCAGGGTGGCTTACTAACCGAATTTATCAGCAATACCATTCCCGATAAACAAAATTTTCCCAAACGCAACAGGATCGTTGCGGGGATGTGCGACGCTGTGGTAGTGATAGAAACGGGCAAAAAAGGCGGCTCGCTCATCACCGCGGAACTGGGAAATAGCTATAATAAAGATGTGTTTGCCATCCCGGGAAGAACCATAGATGTAAAGAGCGAAGGATGTAATTACCTGATTAAAAATAATAAAGCTTCCCTCCTTACCTGCGCTGCAGACATGCTGGAAATGATGAATTGGAAAGACATGAAAAAAGCGCATCCTAAAAAACAACGGGAATTATTTATCGAACTGACCGATGATGAAAAAATTGTAACGGGCATATTGCAAAACCAGCCAACTATCCAGATAGATCAATTGTATTTCAAGTCTGGCCTGAGCAGCAGTGCAATGGCTTCCGCCTTACTGATGCTCGAAATGCAAGGGATAGTGACGAGTTTACCTGGAAAAGTTTACATGATGAGTCCGTGAGTTTTACTCAAGAAATTTCATGCAAAAAATGTCACACAAAGGGGCAAAAACACTCGCATGAAATTTTTTTAATTTTTTCATCTACCTTTGCCTATGGCAACAATAAATAACTCCAGCGCTAAAAGCAAATCAAACAAATTTTTCGGTGAAGGCTTAACTTTTGATGATGTATTGCTCATGCCTGCATACTCCCAGGTACTCCCCCGGGAAGTAGATATCAGTACAAAACTTACAAAAACGATCACTTTACACGTGCCCATGCTGAGTGCAGCCATGGATACCGTTACGGAAGCCCAACTGGCGATTGCGCTGGCAAGGGAAGGTGGCCTGGGCATACTGCATAAAAATATGAGTATCGATCACCAGTCAGACCAGGTAAAAAAAGTAAAAAGAAGCGAAAACGGGCTCATCCTGGATCCATTGACTTTAACGCCTGATGCTACCATCGGTGAAGCCATTCGCATGATGAGGGAAAATAAAATAGGTGGTATTCCAATCGTAGATACGGAACATAAATTGGTGGGTATTTTAACCAACAGGGATATCCGGCTGGAAACTAATTTTAACGAAAAGCTAAGCACGGTGATGACAAAGGAAAACCTCATTACTGCGCCTGAAGGTACTGATCTCAAAAAAGCCGAGCTGATCTTTAAAAGAAATAAAATAGAAAAATTACCTGTGGTGAATAAGGCCGGCAAATTGATCGGACTGGTCACCTTCAGTGATATTCTAAAACTAAAATCTCATCCACACGCCGTTAAAGATTCGTTTGGCCGCTTGCTGGTAGGTGCTGGCGTTGGCATCACAATGGACACGCTGGACAGGGTTGCGGCATTGAATAATGCCGGAGTCGACGTTGTGTGCCTCGATAGCGCGCACGGACATACCAAGGGTGTGATTGACACTTTGAAGAAAATTAAAAAAACCTTTAAAGGCTTACAGGTCATTGCAGGTAATGTAGGTACGGCAGCAGGAGCGCTGGCTTTGGCTGATGCAGGAGCAGATGCCGTTAAAGTTGGCATTGGCCCGGGATCGATCTGCACCACCAGGATCGTTGCCGGCACCGGTGTTCCGCAGATCACTGCCGTAATGGAAGCTGCAGCAGCATTAAAAAACAGGAACGTCGGTATCATCAGCGATGGAGGCATCCGTTATACCGGTGATATGGTAAAAGCACTTGCCGCCGGCGCAAGTTGTGTAATGATGGGCAATGTATTTGCCGGAACGGAGGAAAGTCCGGGTGAAACCATTATTTATGAAGGGCGCCGTTTTAAGCAGTACAGGGGAATGGGCTCGCTGGGTGCGATGGCACAGGGAAGCAGTGACCGCTATTTCCAGGATGTAGAAGCGGATATAAAGAAATTTGTTCCAGAAGGCATCGAAGGAAGGGTGGCATTTAAAGGCCCGTTGAAGGAAGTAGTATATCAATACACCGGCGGGTTAAGAGCGGGTATGGGTTATTGCGGAGCAGGAAATATCAAAGCTTTACAAAGCGCGACTTTTGTAAAGATCACCAATGCGGGCATTAAAGAAAGCCACGCACATGATATCGCGATCACAAAGGAAGCGCCAAACTATAGCAGGTAATTTTTTAGTATATCAAAAAGATTCAATTAATAACAGGGCATCATAAAAAAAAGATTGCCATTCCTGCTGGTCTATAAGCTACCGCATTTTTGAAAAGTGTAATTGCTGAGGCACAATTCGTGTACATTCGTGTATTAGTGGCAAAAAAAATATCATGAAAAAAGATCTTCAACCGGTTGCTGATTTTTCATTTTTCAATTTTAAATTTTCAACTATCCGAATTTTCAAATCAAGCAAAATACCGCTCCGGTTCTTTTACATTTTTACATTTTTACATTTTTCAATTGCCACCTTTGCGCAGGATTCCTCCCACCTGAGAATTTCCCTGCTCACTTGCACTCCAGGCGAAGATTTGTATTCCACATTCGGACATACCGCCATCCGGGTAACGGATAGTCTTAACCTGGAAGATTATGACAATGTTTTCAATTATGGCACTTTCGATTTTGAGGCTCCGGGGTTTTATACAAAATTCATCAGGGGTAAGTTATTGTATTATTTATCCATTGAGCGTTTCCGGGATTTTAAAAATGCTTACCAGGTGGATAACCGCGGCATTACGGAACAGGTATTGAATATGAGCGCTAAAGAAAAGATCGCGCTCATGGAGGCGCTTTATGAAAATGAAAAAGGCCCCGATAAATATTATAAATATGATTTCTTCCTGGATAACTGCACTACCCGGGCAAGAGATATGATAGTTAAATATAAACAGGACCATCCCACATTCAAGCCTGTAATGCCCACAGGCACCAGGTTCCGACAGGCGATCCACCAGTACCTGGATAGAAATCAAAAGTACTGGAGTAAGCTGGGAATAGACCTGTTATTAGGGGCACCTACCGATGCTATCATGACGACTTCGCAGTCACAGTTTTTACCAGATAATTTAATGGCATCGTTTGACAGCAGTAATCAAAATCACCAACTGGTATTATCGACTACCAATTTATATCCCGTCAACAGTGAGAAAGATAACGGCTCCATTTTTACGCCGATGGTTGTTTTTTCCCTGTTGTTAATTGTCATCGTTTCCTTAAGTTTTTCGACCAATCAATATGCAATTAATTTTTTGCAGGGTTTTGATGGCCTCTTATTTTTTTTTACAGGGGCAATGGGTGTACTGTTGATCTTTATGTGGGTTGGCACGGATCATTCGATGACTAAAAATAATTATAATTTATTATGGGCCTGGCCAATAAATATCATCATTGCATTTTTTGTCAATAGTAAAAAAAGATGGCCGGCAATATATTTCGGTTTTAGTACGATCGCTTTAGTATTTGTACTGTTAAGCTGGTTCTTTTTACCACAGCAAATGAACAATGCATTGCTTCCAATCCTGCTGCTCCTGATCTTCAGAAGCGCCCGTAAATTTTCACCCGCTCTTTCCCGATAGCTCCACTGCATTGTACTTATGCTTTGCAGGATTTATAATTGCAGTAAATTTGCAACCAGATATTTCATCGCCCGGTTAATAATACTTTCAAAACTTATTGATCTATGACAGAAAAAACAATCACCTATCAAAATTCTGAAATTTTCTATCGCATTACAGGAGAAGGACAAACAGTGGTATTGATTCATGGTTTTGCCGAAGATGGCAATGTCTGGAAAAGCCAGGTTGATTTTTTAGCCAATGATTTCCGGTTGATCATTCCTGATATTCCCGGGAGCGGACGCTCTGAAATTATAGCGGGCGCTGATATAGAGACATATGCAGAAGTTATAAAACACATCCTCGATGCTGAATGTCAAAAACTTTTACCAGATCAATTTGAGGATATCAATTTAATTGGAAATATTGGTGATAAAAATGCCGGGGCTTTTTTAAAAGAAGAGGAACCCGTGACCGTCATCGGCCACAGCATGGGCGGGTACATCACACTCGCCTTTGCTGAAAAATATCCGCAATACCTTGATTCATTTGGTCTCTTTCATTCGTCCGCTTTCCCGGACGATGAAGAAAAAAAACAGGTGCGAACAAAAGCGATTGATTTTATCAAAACCAAAGGAACTGCTGCATTTCTAAAAACAAGTACACCCGGATTGTTTACCAAAGCATTTGCTGAAGCCCATCCAGCCAGCATAAACAGCCTCATTGAAGACGGGAAAGATTTTAGCAGCGAAGCGCTGGTTCAATATTACCAGGCCATGATGGCAAGGCCGGATAGAACCGCCGTATTAAAAACATTTGCCAGACCTATCCTTTTTATCATTGGCGAACATGACAGCGCAATTCCTTTGCAAAGCAGCCTGCGGCAATGTTATCTGCCCACACAATCGCATGTGCATATATTAAATAATTCAGCGCATATGGGGATGTGGGAGGAAGAAGAAAGGTCCAATAACATCCTGGAAGAATTTCTAACCCAGGTGAAGCAATAGCCTGCTGATCTCCATTCTATTACCTATTTTACAATCAATAATATCAGTCAGTTTCCCATATACGTAAATTATTGGAGCCGATACTGTTAAATAAAATGCCGCCTGAATTGCAGACATCGTTTTTACTTAAATTTGGGGCTGAGCTTTAAATGATGAAAAAAATCTTCTTTACAATAATACTCTCTTCCATAATTTTTAATGTTTTCGCATCTCATATTTCGGGTGGTGAAATGTTTTACCGGTATATCGGTCCTGGTAGTCAGCCAAATACCGCGACTTATGAAATTACCCTGCGCCTGTTCAGGGATTGCAGCGCCGCCGGAGCCATGGTGGCGCCAATGCCTGCTGAAGTATATATCTCGGTTTTTGACAACTTGAATGACGGCAGGTTAAATGATTTCCTGGTTCCCAGGGATTATCCGTTGGACGAACACCTGCAAAAACAGGATTTTTCCTGTATCCAGTTCGCGCCGGAAGTGTGTTATGATGTATCCTATTTTCACTTCCGGGCAGATCTGCCTATCAATGAAAAAGGGTATACCTGCTCCTTTCAAACCTGTTGCCGGGTAGGCGGTATCAATAACATCCTCAACAACTTTGGTTCTGTTAACGGTTCACCCGGTGTTACCATGTCCTGCAAAATATCCGGCACAGATCTGCTTGGACCAACAGGTGTAAATTCAAGCCCGATCTTCAGGCTGAAAGATACCGCGCTGGTTTGTTCAGACAATTATTTCAGCCTTGACTTTGGCGCCATTGATTCCGACAATGATTCTTTAAGTTTTAGTTTTTGTTCTGCCTACGGTTGTATCGGTACTATTACAAGCGCCGAAAATATACCCTCCGGTAAACCTACCAATACCGTCTTTCCGATATTAGATTATACATCCGGCTTTTCGGGCGGTAACCCATTGGGAAATGCTATTACCATTAACCCGGTCACTGGTATCATATCCGGAATTGCTCCTTCAGTTTCGGGCAGGTACGTGATCAATGTTTGTATCGATGAATGGAGGAACAAAGTCCTGATCGGTTCGCACCGAAAAGATTTTATTCTCAAGATAGCCGACTGTAATAAAACCACTGCCAAACTTGACCTTCAATATCTTTCCTGCGACGGGTTCACCTTAGACTTTTCAAATGGCTCCACTACCATTTCCGGAACCCTTTTTGAATGGAATTTTGGGGATACCGCCAGCGGGATCAATAACACATCCGATAGTGCTACACCATCTCATACCTACAGCGATACCGGCACTTACCTCCTAAAATTAAAAGTGTCATTGAACGGGCAATGTGCAGACAGCACTACTGCAAAAGTGAAAGTGTACCCGGGATTTATTCCTGGTTTTGATCCGCTCGGACCTTTCTGTAAAGGCGTAAATTTCTTTTTTAAAGACAAGACCACTTCCAAATATGGCACACCCACCGGGTGGATGTGGGATTTTGGCAACACTGCTGCGATCAATGATACGAGCATTGCACAGGATCCCTCCTATGTTTACGCGGATACCGGCACTTATAATGTTCAGCTGATCGTGAGCAATACCTATGGCTGTGTTGATACGGTCACCAAAACGGTCACAATCAATAATACGCCTGCCATTCACCTTATCCCCCACGATACACTGATCTGCATCATTGATACGTTGCAGTTAAAAACCAATAATACCGGCAACTTTTTATGGAGCCCCAATTACAACATCAGCAGTTTAACAAGCCCAAATCCGCTGGTAAGTCCTGACATGCCCACCACCTATTTTGTAACACTCAGGGATGGCTTCGGTTGTGTTGCCAGGG
>JBDSLD010000153.1:0-3753 GCA_039916545.1 Ferruginibacter sp. | reverse complement strand
AAGGGCATTGCAACTATAAAACCACCGATAACCGCAATTGCCAAAGGCTGGTGCAATTGAGCGCCGGCGCCAATTCCTAACGCGAGTGGCATCAAGGCAATAATAGCTCCCAGAGCTGTCATCAGCTTTGGTCTCAGCCTGGTAGAAATAGCATATACCACTGCATCATCGGTAGAATTTGTTACCAGGGATTCTTTAAATTGCAGGAAAGTGAAGATCGCATTCTCCCCGATAATCCCCACAATCATTATGAGCCCGGTGTAGCTGCCAACATTTAACGGTGTGCCTGTAAAATACAAGCCCAGGTAACTGCCAGCTATCCCTAGTACAGCAACCACCAGTATTAACAATGCGATCTTAAAATCCCTGAACAGGAATAATATCACACCAAACACAAGCATGCTGGAAGTAATTAAGATCAGCAGCAGCTCTTTAAAAGATTGTTGTTGCTCCGCATAGGCACCTCCGTACGAAATATAATATCCAGAAGGCAATGACACCTGCGATTTTATTTCCTTCTGTATGGTACCCATAACTGAACCTAGCCCGCCGTTTGCAAGTCTTGCAGTTACTACACCCATCGTCTGGAGATTTTCCCGCTCTATTTGTGCATCACCGGCGGATAATTGCACAGCAGCCAATTCGTTCAATAATTTTATTTTGCCGCCTGGTAAAAATATCGGCATATTACTAAAGTCTTCGATACTTCTGGAACGGTTGAAAGAATACAGCATTCTTATATTTGTTAACTGCTCTTTTTCCGGTATGGCGCTTGCAATACTTCCCTGTAGTGCCGCCTGCACCTGAAATTGAAGATTCTGCGGCGGGATGCCAAATTGCGCAAGCTTTACATTATCCGGCTGTATAACAATGGAAGGGCCGGCTAGTACAATGCCATCAAAAACATCCGCAGTACCATTTACTTTGCGAATGATATCAGCTACATTTTTGCTAATTGACTGAAGTTTACCGGCATCTGCGCCGAAAATTTTTATTTCAATCGGTTGAACTGAATTCATCAGATCGCCCAACATATCACCGATCACTTGTCCAAAATCTATTTTTAATGCCGGCTGGGTTGCCTCTATTTTTGTACGGATTTCGTTAATTACTTCATTAGTGCTGCGGGTTCTGCTTTTCTTTAATTGTATGAGGTAATCTCCTGTATTGGGTTCAGTTATAAAAAAACCCATTTGGGTACCGGTACGCCTTGAATAGGCTTCCACTTCCGGTACTTTTACAATTATTTTTTCTGCTTCTCTCAATATTCTGTCTGTTTCAGAAAGCGATGTGCCTGGTGGAGAAGTATAATCCAGTACAATACTCCCCTCATCCATTTCAGGAAGAAATCCTGTTTCCAATTTTGGCAAAACCAATACAATCGCTACGATTAAGCCCGCAATAACTACAAAACTGATCAAGGGCCGGTAAATAAAAAAAGATACCCAGCGCTGCCTTTTTAACTTGAAGGGTTTATACCGGAAATTGGTATTTTCTTTGTGCGGAGTTTTAGTGAGGAGTAAATATATAATGGGCAGCCCCAGCCAGGTAACAAAAAAAGAACAGATCAATGTAATGATCATCGTATCTGTCATTACTTTAAAATAAGCACCCGCAACACCACTCATTAACACAAATGGAATAAATATCACGATCGTACTTATGGACGATCCGATCATTGCCGGCAATAGATAGTGAATCGCCTTTTGAACAATGGTATTGCTGGATTGCGTGGGATGTTCTTCATGTGAACGATGTATCTGTTCCATTACAACAATGGCATCATCTATAATAAGGCCGATAGCGGCAGCAATGGCACCTAACGTCATTATATTTAAAGAGAACCCGATCGCATTCATTGCGATAAGGGTAAGCGCCAGTGTTATTGGTATCGTAATCAGAATAGTAAGACTCGCCTTTACCGATCGTAAAAAAATAATGGCTACGATGATCGCAAGTCCCAGACCGATCCACAAACTGTCTGTAACGCTGTTAACGGATTCCTGCACAAAATCCGCCTGGTTGTAATAGGGCTGGATAGTTACATTCGCGGGCAATAAAGGTTTTAGCGCCGCTATCTTTTTCTTTAGATCATCCGCCAAGGTGACCAGGTTGGTTGCGGGCTGTTTAATAATGGCCACCAGTATGCCATCGTGCCCATTCGCATTGATC
The DNA here is from genome assembly GCA_039916545.1 of Ferruginibacter sp. Taxonomy (GTDB): domain Bacteria; phylum Bacteroidota; class Bacteroidia; order Chitinophagales; family Chitinophagaceae; genus Ferruginibacter. The sequence continues at coordinate 1,581 of JBDSLD010000153.1, read as the reverse complement.
TTGGTATATTCAATAGCTTCCCTCACCTGCACTTCTGCCACATCTTTTACCTGTATGATCCTTTTACCATTGTTGCTTATGATTACGTTATTCAGTTCATCTACCGAATGCACCGTTTCATCAGTTACTGTTAAATACAGAAAATGATAGTCCGACAAGTATCCGTTGGCTTTGTTAAAACCCGTTTGGCCAAGCGCTGTATTGATTATGTCCGGCGTAACGGAAAGCGTGCTCATCTTTTGCGGATCAAGCATAAGCCAGTACTCCTTGTCCTTACCGCCAATGATGCGCACTTCTGCTATCCCATCTACCTGCGACAAAAATGGCTTGATTGTATACAGGGCAAGCTGCTTGAGTTCGATCGGTGTTTTGTCGTGGCTTTCGAGCGAAAATCCCATAACAGGCAAAATGGACGGGTTCATTTTTTCCACGGTAACCTGTACTTCCGGCGGCATGGAATTTTTGGCCTGGTTGATAGCCGATTCAATCCGCTGCTGGCTTAGATCTATATTCGCTTTCCAATCAATGAACGCGGATATCTCGCAACTGCCCCTGCTTGTAGTGCTTCTTATAAGCTTTACCCCCGGTACTTTTTTTAGTGCGGCTTCCAATGGCTTTGTAACTGATACCATCATTTTGCTAACCGGCTGTAACCCGGCATCAGCAATGATTTTTATTTTTGGAAAAGTTATCTCAGGGAATAGCGAAGTTTGCAGATTGCTATAGGTGAATATGCCGCCCATGATTACCAATGCAAGCAGTACGGTTACAGGGTTCTTATATGCATTGAAAAAATTTTTCAAGTGGTTAATCTTTTGTTGAAGAAGAAGCGATCACTTTAACTTTTGCGGTGTCAGCCAGCGCATAATTTCCTGTTGCCAATATTCTGTCCTGTGAAGAAAATTGAGGAGAGATTATTTCTACTTTGCCCCCGCTTTCAATACCCTTTTTAATAATCGTTTTGGCAGCGGTACTGTCATTGATCAGTTTCATTACCCAAAATTCAGATTGCGTTTCATCGGCCAGTATGGTAGCTTTTGGCAAATAAATCGCGTTAGTTTTAGAATATTTTACCAATTTAACTTTTGCAATCAGGTTCTCCGGCAAAAGTTGAGCGGTATTGGTTTTTAAAATAATCCGTTGGGTTTGCGATACTGAATCCATCAAAGGCATTGCACCAATAACGGATGCTGCAATTACCTCACCGTCTGGAAGGGTAACCGGTAAATTAACTTTTCCGCTTACATACGGGCGCATTGAATAAGGGAGATCAAGCAAAAAAACAAAACTTTTGGTATCTGTAACTACGGCAAGTTGTTCGCCATCCTGCACATAGTCGCCGGGCTGGTGATTTAATTCTGATATAAACCCGCTACCGTTTGAACCGATTGTATTTACACCAGAAAAACTGAATGATGAATCCAATATATTGATGGCGTTGCCAACACTTACCGCTTCTTTTGTTTTTACCAAAAAGAGTGTTTGCCCCTTTCTTACCATGGTGTTCAGTTGCACGCTTGATTTTTGCAGGTAACCGGTAAGGTTAGATTTAACGATCCATTTTTGCCTGAATACTGAAGT
>JBDSLD010000152.1:0-21890 GCA_039916545.1 Ferruginibacter sp. | reverse complement strand
AGGGAATATTTCCGGCCATCACTATCCCGACAGATTTCGGAAACGGGTTGATATCCTGTAAGTCATATTTCTTAATAAATGCAGATAAGGCTTCAGTTGACAAAAAAGATTGGGCAACATTTTTTGAAGCTTGTTCAACAAATTCGGGACTAAACCACCCATTAGCATAGGAGGCACGCGATTTTGCAGTTTCCCATTCCTGGTCATTGGATAACATGTATTCTCCCAAACGAATTAATAAGTCAACACGGTATTGTAAATTCATCAGCGATAATTAAATTTGCTCAGAAGAGTTAAATTCCTGAGGGGCAAAACTAACTTAACGAGCAAAATAAAAGCTATGGCAATAAAGATTACTGAAGAATGTATCAACTGTGGGGCTTGTGAACCAGAATGTCCGAATAATGCGATTTATGAAGGCGGTGTAGAGTGGGCGGTGGCAGACGGAACAACAGTAAAGGGCGTCTTTACTTTGCTTGATGGAACTGTCGTAGATGCAGACCAAAGAAATACGCCGGTCAGTGTGGATACTTATTATATTACACCTAATAAATGTACAGAGTGCCAGGGTTTTCATGAAGAGCCACAGTGTGCCGCGGTTTGCCCGGTTGATTGTTGTGTGCCGGACGAGATGTACCAGGAGACTGTGGAGGAGTTAATGGTAAAGAAAGAAAAATTGCATATTTAATTAAATGCCGTTACAAATATTTTTACGGCCGGAAGGCTAATCAGGCAGGTGATATTTCCTGCATCATTGGCGAGGGTATTGGAAAATACTTTCGCCTTTTTATATCATTTATAATCTTATTTTAATTGCATGATCAGGTACATAAAAAATGCTTTATTGGTATTACTGGTGCCTGCGTTGGCTTCTTCCTGTAATACAAAAAAGCCGGCGCCTGAAAATAGTACGGATAGCAGTACAAATAATAAAACTGAGATGATGGAAGCGGATAGGGCGTTTTCCAAATTAAGCGAGGAAAAAGGGATGAGGCATGCATTGATGCAATACATTGATGGCAAAGGTGTTTTGCTCCGGCCCAATTCGGTACCGATCGTAGGAGTAGAGGCCATCGATTATATCAGCCAGGGAAATGATACCTCCTACACCATGACCTGGGAGCCCAATGGCGGAAGCATTGCCAGGTCGGGCGAACTGGGCTATACCTACGGAGTATATTCATTTAAGCTCAAAAATAAGGACAGCGTTATATACGGTACCTACGTCAGCATCTGGAAAAGACAGCCTGACGGCAAATGGAAATTTGTACTGGAGACGGGAAATGAAGGGGTGGAGTGATGGGGATGATGCTGGATACTTGGTGCCGATACTTGATACTTGATACTGGATACTGGATACTTGATACTGGATACTCAATACTTTCTACTTAGTTCTAGGTACTTGTTACTTGAGGTATGCTAACAATTACAAATTTCGTTTCTTTGCCCATTATTAACCCTTTTTCAATGAAGAAAACAATTGCGCTAGTTACAGGAGGTTATTCCGGCGAGTCTGTAATATCTTATAAATCTGCTATCACTATTCAAAACAATATTGATCCGGACAAATGGACCTGTTATACCATTGACATCAATCCGGAAGGTTGGTTTTATAATGCGCCCGGTGGAGACAGAATTTCTGTTGATAAAAATGATTTTTCAATTACCGTTGATGGAAAAAAAATAACATTCGATGCCGTACTCATCGGGCTGCATGGCACTCCGGGTGAAGATGGTAAGCTGCAAGGCTATTTTGACTGCCTGAACATTCGATACACTTCCTGCAACGCGGCAACTTCCGCTTTAACATTTAATAAAAGATACACCGTCGCAGTGGCTGCATTTGGCGGTTTGAAAGTCGCCAGGTCACTGCATCTTTTTAAAAGCCATCCCGTGGAGACAGCGGAGATTTTAACGGCATTAAAATTGCCCGTCTTTGTAAAACCTAATAATGGGGGCAGCAGTATCGGTATGAGCAAAGTTAGTGAGGCGGCCGACTTATCTGCGGCGTTAGAAAAAGCTTTTAAGGAAGATGACCAGGTGTTGGTAGAAGAATTTATCAAGGGAAGGGAATTTACTATTGGCGTATTTAAGTCGAAAGGAAATGTGATCGCTTTACCGATGACCGAAATAATAACTAAAAAAGAATTTTTTGATTACGAAGCCAAATATGACGGAGCAAGTGAAGAAATAACACCGGCAAATGCGGAAGAATCGATCGCTGAAAAAGTTGCCACTGCGGCAAAAAAAGCCTACGAAATTTTCAATTGCAACGGTATAATAAGGATCGATTTTATATATGACGAAGCCAGCGATGAACCATTTATGCTGGAAATAAATACCGTTCCCGGTCAGAGTGAGGCCAGCATCGTACCACAACAGGTTAAGGCGATGGGCTGGTCATTAACGGAATTTTATTCAGCGTTGATCGAAGAATGTTTTGTCTGAAACAGGATGCTTGTCATCGCAATAAATGAAATAAAAATTAAACTGTAAATTAATCAAGTGTTCAAATTTATCACTAACAAACCTCTCTGGGTAAATTTTTTAGCCGCTGTGGTATTGATTTTCCTGCTGGTTTTTTTAATGCTGCAGTTATTGGGTTGGATTACCAAGCACGGTGAGTACCTTACTGTCCCTGCTGTAAAGGGCAAGGATATGCAGGAGGCAATTAAGTTATTGGAGAGCAAGGGTTTTGATGTGACGATCCAGGATTCGGTGTACACTGATTCGCTGCCCCGCGGTTCCGTAATCAAACAATTACCAGATGCAGATGCGACAGTGAAGATCAACCGCACTGTTTTTATTACCGTAAATCGTTACATCCCGCCAATGATTGCGATGCCCCAACTGGAGGGGAAAAGTTTAAGTTTTGCCCTTGACCTGTTAGCAAGAAATCATTTGCGGCTGGGCGATACCAGTTATAAGCCCGACTTCATGAAGGGTTCTGTACTGGAGCAAAAATACAATGGCAATAAAATTTCACCAGGCGCAAAGGTGAGGTGGGGAAGTAAAATTAGTTTGGTGATTGCCGGGGGCCTGAATGAGCAGCAAATGATGGTTCCCGACCTGATCGGTCTTACCTTTGCACAGGCTAAGTCGCAACTGGAATCAATGGGTATAAACGTGGCTGGTATTATTGGCGAAGGTATTATAAAGGATACTGCCGCTGCATTTATTTATAAACAAAACCCGCAGCCATTCGATGACGAAAAAAAGCCGATCTACATACGTCCCGGCCAGTTGATGGACCTGTATATTTCGCCGGTAATGATACAGGTGAGAGATTCCACAGATAGCGTAAATTAATAAATAACGAATCATGAAAACAATAAGTGTTGAAGAAGTTAAAACGAGAATTGACGCTGGTGAAAATCTGCATATTCTGGATGTGAGGGAACCTTATGAAAATGCAGAATTCAATATTGGTGGATCATTGATTCCATTGGGCGAGGTTCAATCATTACAATTGGACGATATTGAGGATTGGAAAGATGATGAAGTGATCGTGTATTGCAGAAGTGGTAACCGTAGCGGACAGGCATGCTTTTATTTAGAGTCAGCGGGCTTTACGAATGTTAAAAATTTAACAGGCGGCATGCTCGAATGGAGAAATAAATTTAATATTTAAAAGTGAATAAGTATTTCAAAAAGCCTGTAGCGAGGGCACCAGGCTTTTTGAAATATCCATAAAAAATCCCTGGTCAAAATGAGTTGACCGGCTTTTTTATTTCAAGTATCAAGTATCCAGCATCCAGTATCCAGCATCAAGTATCCAGTATCAAGCATCAAGTATCCAGTATCCAGTATCCAGCATCCAGTATCCAGCATCCAGCATCCAGCATCCTCACATCTTAACATTCACCCCGATCATAAAATTCCTACCGGCCATTGGAAAATAGAAATTTTCTGTGACCAATGATGTCTGGTAATAATAGCTATAGGTATAGCCATTACTTTCATACTGTTTGTTGTACAAATTATTCACCTGCCCTATAATACTAACTTCAGTAAACAATAATTTTTTAAAAGTATAGCTCAACCGGAGATCCTGTAAGAAATAAGCGTTTAATTTTCTTTTGTCATTGGTCGTGTTATCGAGGTATTGCTTCCCCACATACTTCCCATTCAAACTGATCTCTGCGTTTTTAAAGGGAAATACCTGGATGGTGGCGTTACCTACAACAGCCGGGGAGAAGGCAATAGTAGACGACTTTGCGAAAAAAGTGTCCTGTTTTACAAATTCAAAATTGGCATCATAAACGGGCGTGTAATCATTGAAATTTTTGAGTTTGTTTGCGCTTACGGCGAGATTACCAGCCACGGAAATGTAGTTATTCAGATCAACTTTACCCTGTAACTCGATACCTGCCCGAAAACTTTTAGGAATGTTAACCCGGATGGCATCGCCTACATCGTTGATCTTGCCTGTCTGTACCAATTGGTTATTGTATTGCATGTAAAAGAAAGTGGCCCCCCAGCTGTAATTAAGCTTCCTGTATTCTATCCCAAGTTCAATATCATTCAGCCGCTCGGGTTTAGGTGTTTTTTCATCCACGGCCGTCTCAAAATCAGATTTGTTTGGCTCTTTATTGCCTACCGCATAGGATAGGTATGCCGCCCAGTTGTTCCTGTTGTAATACAAGCCTACCTTAGGGTTAAAGAAATTATATTGCTCGTCTACCTTCAGGTCCGGGAATTTTCTTGTGCCATTAAAATTATAATTAATATTCCTGTATTGAAGATCGACCAGGCCGCTAAAATATTGTGAGAATTGATGCTGGTATTTCGCATAAATGCTGGCATCATTTTTCTTTGCCTTGTACCGGTACCACTCGTAATCTTTTGGCACACCTGTTTGTGCCCAGGTAATTTTTCCAAAGTGATTGCCATCATATTCGTTCCAGCCCCCGCCAATGGTCAGCTCGTCGGAGACATCTTTATATTGTAAAGAAAAAATACCGCCATAGTAATCGTTATCCAACCAGAGCTGCCTGACGAGATCTGTTTTTGTAATGACGGAAGCGCCGGAGGAAACATCCGGTAACCCATAGCTGGAAAATTTAGCCTGGTTCTTATATTCTTCATAAAATCCTTTGCCCTTGCTTAAAAACAAAGTGGTATTGATAGAAAGTTTAGAATTGAAAGCATGGTTAAATAATAACTGGTAATGGTCCTGCTGGTAATTGTCAGTCTGGTTATCGTACAAAAAAGTATTAAACTTCCTGGGCGAGGAATTGTAAAGATTAGCGGAATCCGCAGGCGTAAAATACAGGCTCCCCACGTTATTGTAGTAATGAGTATCCAGGTCATCTTTCGAGCCAAACAATTTTGCTTCGGGTACACCGTTCCAGGCCTGGAAAGTTTTTTCTTTTCCACCGATAATATTAAAACGCAACGTCGATTTCGATGAGACATAAGCGCCGGAAAGATAAAAACTGTTGAGGTCGCTGCTTGCCCTGTTAATAAAGCCATCACTGGAAATTTTTGATAAGCGGGCATCGATCGTAAAATGATTGTTTATCAAACCTGTACCAGCTTTGATAGTATGTTTCCAGGTATTAAATGAGCCCACACTGTTATTTATTTCACCGTACGGACTTTTATTGAGCTCGTTGGTACTTAGGTTTATGCTCGCACCAAATGCGCCTGCGCCATTTGAGGACGTCCCGACACCACGCTGTACCTGGATACTGTTTACAGATGAGGCAAAGTCTGGCAGATCCACAAAAAAAGTACCCTGGCTTTCCGCGTCATTGTAAGGAATACCATTTAAAGTAACATTGATCCTGGAGGCATCTGTTCCGCGAATGCGTATGCCCGTGTAACCCACACCATTACCGGCATCAGAATTAACGACCACGGAAGGCGTTTGATTTAAAAGAAAGGGGAGGTCCTGGCCGAGATTATTTCTTTCAATGTCTTTTTTTGTAAGATTTGTTTTGGTAAAAGGACCCTTTTCGCCAACCCTGGTAGCAGTTACTTCAATGGGCTGAAGGAAGGCCGTATCATTGAATTTTTTCTGTTCTTGGCCAAAACAAATAAAACCGGTGGCGCAAAAAATGGCGCAGGTGAATAATTTCATTGCTACAAATAGTTTAAGCTGAAATCCGGAGTGGAGAACGATCGTGCAGGATCTTCATCCCGAAAGAACGGGGATGATGTGCATTTCTCCCTTCGCAGGTATTATCCTGAGCAGGTTGTACGGGTGTTATCTCAGCCTCTCTAAAAGAAGCACCCCGGAAATTCAGATGATGAAAAAGAACAAGTGTTTTGCAAAGGTAAGGGACTTTATATTTATTTTCCCGGATTATGTAACAAATCATTTCTGACAACCGTATAACTTCAAAAATATAACCATGAAAAGATTATTAGTATCGTTGTTAATTGTAGTAAACTTACAGGCTTTTGCGCAGGATAATACTGTAATAAATGATTCCAATGCGGAAAAGCGTATGTTGACAGGGAGTTTTTCAGGCATATCGGTAACGGATGGCATCGACCTTTACCTGAGCCAGGGAGACGAAGAATCAATTGCCGTAAGTGCTTCAGATCCTAAATACATGGAGCGTTACAAAACGGAAGTGGACAACGGTATATTGCGGATCTATTATGATAATAAAGGAATCAACTGGACAGGCAATGAAAAACGGAAATTAAAAGCTTATGTTTCATTTAAAATGTTGCAAAAGCTGAATGCTTCCGGCGGTGCAAGTGTGATCATGAAAAGTGTGATTACAGCCGAAAAAATGGAGTATACCTTTACAAGCGGATCCAGGTTTACCGGTGAAGTAAATTTTAAGCAACTGGATGTGTCTCAGAATAGTGGCGCCTCAATTGAGATCAATGGAAAAACTGGCAGTCTGAAGATAGATATTAGCAGTGGCGCAATCTTTAAGGGGTATGAATTAACGACCGATTATTGCGAGGCTAAAGCTTCGAGTGGTGGTGCCGTACGTATCAATGTTAGTAAAGAATTAAGCGTTAAGGCAAGCAGTGGCGGCGGTATTCATTACAAAGGCGATGGCGTTGTGAAAGACATGAATGTAAATAGTGGTGGCACCGTTAAAAAAGGATAATTTAGCTTTAATAAATAATAATCATGAAAAACTATTTTGTATCAATCATCGCGGTATTGTTTTTTATCGGCGCAAATGCGCAAAAGAAAATTGTGAATGATGCCAATGCGGAGGTAAGGACCTTATCCGGCAGCTTTAACAAGATATCCGTTTCAGGTGGCATCGATCTCTATCTTTCTCAATATGAAAGCGAATCTGTCGCAGTAAGCGCGGCCAGCGATCAATTCCGGGAAAATATCAAGACTGTGATTGAGGATAATACGTTGAAAATTTATTATGATGGCGGGAAGCAATGGAACACGTCCGGCAAAAAATTGAAGGCTTATGTTTCCTTTAAAAACCTGGAAAAATTAAATGCATCAGGGTCAAGTGATGTACAAGTGCAGGGTGTGATAGAAGTGCCGCGGTTAATTTTAGATATGAGTGGGGCAAGTGATTTTATAGGAGGCGTTAAAGTAAGTGCGTTGACAATAGAATTGAGCGGCGCCTCTGACATAAAAATCAATGGCAGCGCAGATATAGTGTCTATACAATCAAGCGGCGCCAGTGATGTAAAGGGGTATGACCTGGTAACAAATGTGTGCACGGCAAAAGCTTCCGGAGCCTCAGATATAAATATTACTGTGAATAAAGAACTGAATGCGCACGCCAGCGGAGCGAGTGATATTTATTACAAAGGAGAAGCGGTGATTAAGGACATGCACAGCAGCGGTGCAAGTTCAATAGCTAAAAAAAGTTAGGCATTTTCCCGCTACGCGGGAAGTTTTCACGCAAAGATACAGAGGAGCAAAGGCGCAAAGTTATGTTGCAATCGCCTTTGCTTTTTTTGCTTGATAGCTCTTAAAAGTTGAGTTTAAAGAAGTCAGTAAATTCAGCATCATCTCTTTTGCTCCTTTGCATCTTTGCGTGAAACTACTTACCGACCGCCCATATTAAAAATTCAGGCAACATCTTTCTCCACGATGTATAATCATGTTTACCACCTGCTTTTTCTACATACACAATGTCAGAAGGCGGACAAACATTTTTAGCTTTGATGATTTCAATTAAATCTTTCGTATCATCTACTACATCTATTATCCCGTCTTTATCCCGGTCGCCTGCTTCTTCGGCGTTACCTGCATAAAACCAGTATTTCAGTTTCGGTTTTTTTCTTGAAGACCGGATCTTGCGCTGCATGATCCGGTTATTATCATCTGAGTAATCTTTTGCAGCCGCATCTTTATCGCGCCACCAGAATGAACCCGAAAAAACGCCGACCTGGTCAATCTTATCCGCGTTATCCCAGGCAATGTCGAAAGCCGATAATCCGCCCAATGAGCAACCAGCGATCGTAACTGTTTTGAACTTTCGGACACCCGTTTTCTTCTTTACAAAATCATACAATTCATTATCGATAAAGGAAGCATATTTATCTGCTCTGCTGCCACTGTTTTTATAATCCGGGAAACCGCTGACACCATATTTCTGCATCCGGTCACCGGCATGGATGGCCACAACTATCAGTGGCTGAATTAATTTTTTACTGTACAGGCTGTCAATAATATCCCTGACCCCAAATTGATCTACCTCCTGGCCGTCATTTAGTAATAGTAAGTTCATACTGTTTTTATCATCCGGCAAAGCGGTACTGATAATGGTCAATTTGATATGTTCCTGCAGGTGACGACTATAGATCTCATCATCTTTTTGCTTCACTTTGCTCTTGCATCCGACCGCAATAAAACACAACAATAATAGCTGAAAAGCGAACATCGAATTACTCCTCATAAAAATAAATTTGTAAAACGAATATATAATATTTGGCAGCAATAGTGTAAAACATTACTTTTGCAGCGCGAAGTAGAGCAGCGGTAGCTCGTCGGGCTCATAACCCGAAGGTCAGAGGTTCGATCCCTCTCTTCGCAACTAATTGAAGGCTCATTTTGAGCCTTTTTTATTCTTAGCAGGTTTTACGGCTAATGAATTTGATTACCTCCTCCATTTAAAAGCTTGTACGCGGTAGTTAAGGTCATTCTCCGGCTGCCTTTACAATAAATACATGAAATCTGGTTTTGTTAACATATTTGGAAAACCCAATGCGGGTAAAAGTACTTTGCTCAATGCATTAATGGGTGAAAAGCTTGCAATTGTATCCCATAAAGTACAGACGACCAGGCATCGTATCAAAGCTATCCTCACCAATCCCGGGTACCAGATCATTTTTTCTGACACGCCAGGCATTATTGAGCCAAAATACAAATTACACGAAAAAATGATGCAGGCTGTAAAAGGCAGCCTGGAAGACGCGGACGTGGCCCTGCTGATTACAGATGCCCGGGAAGACCCGGAAGAAAGCAATGCCATTTTTACTTTCCTTCATTTAAAAGCACCCGCTCTCGTTATTTTAAATAAAGTTGACGCCGTTAATGAAGAAGATATTGCAAAGGCTACCGCTTTTTTTAAGGCGCAATCTTATTGCAAGGATGTGATCGTGATTTCCGCACTTAAGAAAAAAGGTATCAGTGAATTATTGATAGCAATCCTTGATCTGTTGCCGGAAGGCCCCGCTTTTTATGAGGGAGATGATGTCAGTGACCTGCCCACCAAGTTTTTTGTTGGGGAACTGATCAGGGAAAAGATATTTTTATTATACGGCGAAGAGATTCCTTATCACGCTACCGTATTGGTGCAGGAGTTTAAGGAAAAAACTACGCTGATAAAAATTGGTGCCGATATCATAGTGCAGCGGGAGACACAAAAGGGAATTATTTTGGGAGAAGGTGGTAAAATGATCAAACAATTAGGCACCCTCGCCAGAAAAGATATTGAAGAATTTTTAGATAGTAAAGTTTTCCTGGAATTGTTCGTAAAAGTAAGGCCCAAATGGCGCGACAATGAAATGCAGTTGAAGGAATATGGGTATTAATTAGCAGCTGGCTAATGTCAATTAAAATAAAAGCGTATGAGTTTTACAGTAGCAATAGTAGGAAGGCCGAATGTAGGCAAAAGCACTTTCTTTAACAGGATGTTAGAGCAAAGAAAGGCCATCGTGGATGATGTGAGTGGGGTTACCCGCGACCGCCAATATGGGGTAGCAGAATGGAACGGCAAATCTTTTAACGTAGTCGATACGGGTGGATTTGTGCCGAAAAGTGAAGATATTTTTGAAAGGGAGATCCGCAAACAGGTTTTAATTGCACTGGAAGAAGCAGATGCCATTATTTTTATGGTGGATGTCGCGACCGGTATCACGGACCTGGACGAATCAATGACCCAGCTTTTACGTAAAACATCCAAGCCTGTTTTTCTGGTGGTCAATAAAGTTGATAACCACGACAGGTTACTGGAAGCGTCAGAATTTTATAGTCTTGGTTTTGATAAGATCCATTTTTTATCATCGATCAGTGGCACGGGTACCGGCGACCTGCTGGATGAGGTCACTTCGCTGATCATAGAAAAAACAGAGGAAACGGAAGAACAGCAGTTGCCAAAATTTGCCATCATCGGCCAGCCAAATGTAGGAAAATCGTCCCTGTTGAATGCATTAACAGGGCAGGAACGAACGATCGTAAGTGATATAGCCGGCACCACACGTGATACGATACACACACATTACAACCTGTTCAATAAAGAGTTTGTCCTGATCGATACTGCAGGAATTCGCCGCAAGGCAAAAGTCAATGAGGACCTGGAGTTTTATTCTGTTATCAGGGCCATCAAAGCGGTGGATGAAGCGGACGTTTGTATGTTGTTGCTGGATGCCGAGAAAGGCATCGCCGCCCAGGACCTGACTATTTTTGCCATGGCGGTTAAAAAAGGAAAAGGTATTGTTGTGTTAGTGAATAAGTGGGATGTAATGCCGAAAGAAACTAACACGGCACGTGATTATGAAGCTGAATTGAAAAAAAGGTTTGCACCCTTTACGGACCTGCCGATCATTTTTATTTCCGCCATAGAAAAGACAAGGATATTCAAGGCCATGGAAATCGCCCTGGAAGTGTATGAAAACCGTAAGCAGAAAATTCCTACATCAAAATTAAATGACATTATGTTGAAGGCGGTAGAAGCATACCATCCGCCGGTTGTAAGGGGCAACCAGGTAAAAATTAAATACGTAACACAACTGCCTGTAGTTGTACCATCCTTTGCATTTTTCTGTAATTATCCGGATGATGTTAAGACTCCATACAAGAATTACCTGGAGAACCAGTTAAGGATGAAATTTAAACTGACCGGCGTTCCTGTAAGGGTATTTTTCAGAAAAAAATAATAAAGGCCAGATAAAACTTTTTTATAGCGGACGACAAATGTAAAAAATTATTATTTTGTTAAAAAAATCAGTATTATTGCACCGAAAATTTAAACCCAAAATTAAAGAAAAATGAAAAAATTATTTGCAATTTTTGCTATCACAGCTATTATCACTTCTTGTAATGACACTGCTACCACCTCTTCTGCAGAGTCTGATTCTGCAAAAGCAGCTGCCACTGCGGATTCTATCAATGCAATGAAAGCTATGCCTGACACTTCAAAATCAATGATGGACACTTCTATGTCTAAAATGGACACCAGTTCAAAGATGATGATGGACACAGCTAAATCATCAATGAAGAAATAAAGATACTATTAAGAAATAGTTTAATATTTAAGCTTATACAATTCCCCGTTCACACGGGGATTTTTTTATCCTGTACCCGTACGAAAGTTATATGTTGATTAAAAAAATATATAATTTTTTGTAGAGTCGTTGCGATGTCCCGGGAATTAGGTTGTACGTTGAATTGAGGTAGTGCTTGTAGTGGCTGGGATAGCATGTTTTGCATCCAGGTATTTTTTTAACATGACAAAGCTTACCACCAGTAAGATCAAGATTATAACAATAGTTAAATAAAGATTGGCCTGGCCCTTTAGTTTACGCTTTTCTTTGCGGTTCTTATTTTTTGCGATTTGCTTATGTAAATCATTATTGAGCTGTTCAACATAAGCCTGCATGTCTTTTTTGTTGTCAATTTTTTGCAGGCCCTCTACCGCGTCATTCATAAATTCATCATCGGCCATATTTTCTTCAATCGCATGACTGTCTTCTTTTGACAGCTGGTTACTCAAATAATCCATCAATTGCTGGTTATCGATATCCTTATTGCTGTTGGATAATATGTTCTTCAGATCATTGTTCATTGTATTGTAAACGTTCCAGTATTATTTTTAAATTTCTTTTCCCGTTCTGAATATGACTCTTGACTTTTAATAATGAATAGCCTGTTTGTTCAGTGATATCCTGGTAACTTTTTTTCTCCAGGTAGAACAACGTTATACATTGCAGTTGTTCTTCATTGAGCTGGCGCAACGCTATTTCCATATTGGTTAAGGCAGCGTCTTTTTCAATGTACTTTTTAATATCTTCTGTGTCATCCGGTGTCGACAATATTTGTTCATTCATTTCGAGCGGCCGCTTGCCTTTATCACGCAGTTTCATGAGACAATTGTTTTTTGCCACCATGTAAAGCCAACTCTTAAAATAATCAACTTTATATTTATGAAGCTCGGTTATCACCTTTAGAAAAACCTGCTGTACACAATCCTTTGCTTCTTCTTCGTTTTTCAGGTATTTCATACAAACACCTAATAGCAGTAATGTGTAACGTTGTAACAAAATGCCCAGCCACTCATTATTTTTATCCGCATAAAAATTTTGCAATAGCTGGTTGTCGTCGATATGTTTATACCTGTCTGTATTCAAAATCGGTTAAGTATATACATAAGATGTAATCATAGGGAAAATCCATAATCTTCAATTACCGACAGCCAAACGCCAACGTACTATCAATTTGCAACAGGTTTGGATTGCACTTACCGCAACGTTAAATATGCCGGTTGATATCAAAATTTTCCAGCTCCCTTGATACCGCATTTAAAAAAGTGCTGCCCAGCGACCCGTCGATGATCCGGTGATCGTAGCTAAGAGAGATGTACATCATATGACGAATTGCGATACTGTCGCCCTGCGGGGTTTCAATAACTACCGGCCTCTTTTTAATGGCGCCAACGGCTATAATAGCCACCTGGGGTTGGTTAATGATAGGTGTACCCATGATACTTCCAAATGTGCCTACATTGGTTAACGTAAATGTGCCCCCGCTGGTATCATCAGGCTTCAACTTGCCCGTCCTGGCTGCATGTGCCAGTCCGTTTACCTGTTTGGTGAGCCCGGCTAAATTTAACTGATCTGCATTTTTTATGACTGGTACGATCAGGTTTCCGCTTGGCAAAGCGGTCGCCATCCCAATATTCAAATTCTTTTTTATAATGATCTTGTCGCCTTCCACCGAACTGCTTAACAGTGGATATTTTTTGATGCACCTGATGATAGCTTCAATAAAAAGGGGAGTATACGTTATTCTTTCCCCTTCTCTTTTTTCAAAATCTTTTTTAATTTTTTCCCGCCATAAGACCAGGTTGGTAACATCACATTCTGCAAAGCTGGTAACGTGGGCGCTGATATTTTTGCTGTCAACCATGTGTTTGGCGATCAGCTTACGCATCCGGTCCATTTCAATGATCTCAACATTACCGGGGTATTCGTTTGCCAGGGCTACCTGGTTATTTTCATGAGTAGCGGCCGGTTCAATTTCCAGGTGACTGACGGCTACCGGCTGATGCTGACCAGGAACGGCTGGTTCTTGTTTATTCCCGCTAACTCTGGCGGCGATATATGCCAGGATATCTTTTTTACTAACCCTTCCATCCTGGCCGGTGCCAGGAATTTTTTCCAGTTCTGCCATTCCGATCCCTTCCTGCTGCGCGATATTTATAACCAGCGGAGAATAAAACCGTACACCGGTATCAATCGCAGATGGCTGAGCAGAAGCCACCGGCTGGTATGGAACTTCGTCCGCCATTTTTGCTTCTTCATAATCGTGCTGTACGGGTTGCGGTGCCGGGTGTGATTGTGTAATGGCCGAGCTGGCACCAACACGTATCCTGGCTATTACAGCGCCAATGGCGACCACATCGTTCTCTTTAAATAAAACTTCTTCAATAACTCCCTGGGAAGTAGATGGCACCTCACTGTCCACTTTATCGGTGGCTATATCCAGCACAGTTTCATCTTCCCGGATAGGATCACCCGGCTTTTTATGCCACTTTAAAATGGTAGCTTCCATGATACTTTCCCCCAATTTCGGCATTACCAGATCTACTAAAGACATATTATGATTTGAAATTTTAATTTAATAAAAAGCAATTTAATCAAAGCAGGCTATTAAATGGCTGACAATCGGATGCAAAGGTAATTATTTCCTTTTAATCCATTCTATGTCGCGATTGCGCTGCTTAACTGACTTGCGAAGGTTTTGACTAAAGCTAATTCGCTGTTTTGAACCGGCACCTGGCCCGGTTAAGGAAATTGAGTCAGTAATGATGTTATTGCACTTGCAGCAGGATAAATTTACGCAGCATGTTTAATGCGAAAGTCGCGGTGAGTTCAATGTTTCGTTGCCTGTCAAAACGGAAACTGAACTTTTCCGTTAGCACTTTGTCCCTGGTGCCAACGGCAACCCATACGGTACCAACGGGTTTATCAGGCATTCCTCCGCCCGGGCCCATAATACCCGACACAGCAATAGCATAATCAGTTTGTATATTTTTCAGGGCGCCCTTCACCATTTCGATCACTACCTCTTCACTGACTGCACCTTTAAGTTCAAGCGTATTTTTGTCCACCTGCAAAAGGTCTTCCTTTGCCCTGTAAGAGTAACTGATCACACTTCCGCTGTAATAATCAGACGCGCCTGACTTTTGAGTCAACAAATGCGCGATGTATCCACCGGTGCAGCTTTCCGCAGTGGAAACGGTTGCATTATTTGCTTTTAGCAATTTGCCTACCACATCCTGCATTGCCTCGTCCACATTAGTGACCACATATTCTTTTATCTGCAATTGCAGCTGCTCAAATAAAGATTGAACCTCGGATTCTATGACATTTTTATCAAAGCCGGTGCTTGACAAACGCAAACGAACCATGCCATAGTTAGGCAGGTAAGCCAATTTAATATGTGTTGGTAATTTGCCTTCAAAATCTGCGATCAGATCAGCCAAAAAACTTTCGCCTACGCCTGCTGTTAATAATGTGCGGTGCGCAATATGCGGGAATTTATAATGTTTGCTCAGGGCTGGTATTACGTCATCGGACATCATGCCTTTCATTTCATGAGGAACACCGGGCATGCTTACAAATATCTTTCCTTCTTTCTCGAACCACATCCCTGGTGCAGTGCCTCTTTTATTGAGGATCACTTTACAGGTATCAGGGACCTCCGCCTGTTTCAGGTTCCGTTCTATCATAGGCCTTTTCAGGATATTTGTAAAAATATTGACTACATTTTCAAGCGCACCTTCATCAACGACCATTTTTCCATCAAAATATTTACAAAGCAAAGGTTTGGTGATATCATCCGCCGTTGGGCCAAGGCCGCCGGTTATAAGGATGATATCCGCATGTAAACTTTCTTCATTTAATGTATTCCATATTTCCTCCCATATATCGCCAACGGCTACACGCCGGGCAACGCGGATGCCTGCTATATTTAATTGTTGAGCCATCCAGGCGCTGTTGGTATCTATTACCTGTCCTATTAATAATTCATCACCGATGGTAATGATGGTAGCCTGTGTCATGCTGGTTGTTGAAAGTGAATTTTGATGAATGCAAAAGGGCGGGTTTTATTCAAATTTTACGCCCTGGTAAATGTCGGAAAGGGTGATATCAACACCTACTGTACTGACTGAAAAAACATCCGTCAGCGACCGGTATTCGGTAAGTTGCCAGCTATTGTCAGCATTTCGGATAAACTTCTCAACCAAAATAGATGTAGCATCAACAAGAATATATTCTTTTAATGTTTCGATGGCCCGGTACAAAGTAAATTTGGATCCCTTATCGTAATCCCTGGTTGATTTAGATAATATTTCAATGATTACGGAAGGACTGGTAGCGGTATCAAACTGATCATCGGTTGTTTCTTCTTCCCCATATATTATAGAAATATCGGGATAAGTATGGAGCGTATTTATAGGAATATGATTTCTCACATCACTTCCATAAGGGTTGCAATCTTTACCTCTTAATTTAAAAGAAAATTTCCCGAATAAATTTGAGAAAATTTTATTGTGAGCGAACGAAGCTCCGCTCATGGCAAAAATTTCACCTTTGTAATATTCGTGTTTTTCAAAAACCTTTCTTTCCGCTTCCAAACAATCGTGTTCGCTGATGTAATTTAAAACGGGTGTTGCCATTATTTATTAATTTCAATATCAAAATTAATCAAAATGTTTCAAAGGATCATGGTTGCGGTGTTTTCATTCGTATTGATCTCCAGTGCTGGTTTTAGTCAAAGACCAACCGGTGAAATGGAGGCGGCGATTCAGGCTTTATCGAAGGATACACAATTCAGACACGCCATCACCAGCTTTTATGTAATTGATAATAAAACAGGGGTGGTGATCTTTGATAAAAATAGTCAGCTTGGTTTGGCACCAGCCAGTTGTCAAAAGATAATTACAAGTGTGAGCGCATTTGAATTATTGGGAAAGGGTTTTCAATATAAAACATATATCGGTTACGATCTTACCATTGACAACGGTATTTTAGCCGGCAATCTTTACCTGACCGGCAGGGGAGATCCAACGCTTGGGAGTGATCGCTGGAAATCAACTTCAGCACAAGTCATTTTAAAAAGAATAGTAAGCATTCTGCAAAAAAACAACATTCAATCTGTTGCCGGCGACCTGGTGGCAGATGATAGCCATTTTACAATGGAACCCGTACCAAATGGCTGGGTTTGGGAGGATATCGGCAATTATTATGGTGCAGGCGCCTGGGGTTTGAACTGGAAGGAAAATCAATTCGATGTTACATTCAGGACCGGTAAAAACGTCAATGACCCCACCCAGGTAATTTCAACAAATCCAGTCTCCCTGCTTACGGATTACACGTTTGCAAATTTTGTAAAAACAGGTGGTAAAGGCTCCGGCGACAATGGATATCTTTTTTCATCGCCCTTCCAAAAAAATATAATTGCAAGAGGTACAGTGCCGATCTCGGAAAATGGCTTTACCATCTCCGGATCTCTGCCCGATCCGCCGGGCACCTTTATAAAAAGACTGAATGGATTTTTAAATGAAAATAGAATAATTGTGAACGGAAGTAATTGGACAAACTCGGGTCGACAGCTAAATAACCAGTCCACAAAGATGCCCACCACGCAGCTCGATTCCATCCTTTCGCCTGCCCTGGATTCGATCAATTACTGGTTCCTTAAAAAAAGCGTCAATTTATATGGAGAAGCTTTTATTAAAATGATCGCCTACCAAAAAACAAAATCTGGTTCCACCGACACAGGGATAAATATTATAAAAGAATTCTGGAGTAAACATGGTATCGAAAGATCGGCGCTCAATATGATCGATGGCAGCGGCCTGTCGCCTGCTAACAGGATCACCGCTCATGCGCTTGTTACGGCCTTGCAATATGCAAAGAGCCGGCCGTGGTTTCCATCGTTTTACAATGCGCTGCCTGAAACGAATGGTATCAAGATGAAGGACGGGTATATTAGCGGGGTAAGAAGTTACACTGGTTATTTTAAAAGCAAAAAAGGAGGCGACTATACCTTTGCTTTTATCACAAATAATTTTGACGGCAGCGCGGGAACGGCCAGGGAAAAAATCTGGAAAATACTTGCTTTGATGGATAATCTTTAAGCGGTTTTTTTACAATTATTTCACCAAATAATGCATGCGACACTAAAAGTTTTAAGTGTCATCAATTAAAAATACTGGTACAGTTTTTCCTTTAATTCTGCGGGCATTTCACATCGCTTCATTCCCTTCAGTTCCATAAAATAAAGCGTGACATCACCTACATTCAGTAGTTCGCCACGCTGGTTATAAATTTCAGAATGAAAAACGATCTTGTGATGTATGGGCAATTCTCTCAGGGTAGTTTTTACTGTGATCAGGTCATCATATTTTGCCGGCCTTAGAAAACGGCTATGGATATCCACCACCGGCATGATGATCCCCATTGCTTCAATGTCTTTATAGGTATAGCCTATCTGCCTGATCGCTTCGCCTCTGCCGATCTCATAAAACTGCGCATAATGGCCGTGATACACCATGCCCATCTGATCAGTGAGTGCATAGTGAATTCTTATTTGTGTTTCGGTCGTGTACATTAAATGGTTGATTATTTAATTGATAATTGATATTAAAACGTCAGTGTCTTATCAATCATCAACTAATTATTTTCCTGTCATACCATCTACACTCACCTTTCCCGGGCCCAGTAATAATATAACTATAAAGGTTGTTAAAAATAAAGCTGACAACTCGCCCTTGCCAAAAACATCGGCCTGGTGAGCCTTGAATAAAGCAAAACTCATATTTATAATTAATGGGATAGTTACCAGTCTTGTAAACAATCCAAGCACTATAAACAAGCCGCAAAAAAACTCAGCAAAAACAACCAGGCCCAGGGAAATGCCACTTCCCAATCCAAGAAAATGGATCTTAAAATCGGCGCTCATAGAACTGAAATTTACCAGCTTATCATATCCATGGTGCATGATCAAAATACCACTACCTAATCTTAAGATCAGCAAAGCAGCATTGAAGGCCGCAGCAGAATATTTTATCGACAAAAGTTTCTTCATTTTACTTATTACTTTTTCGGGTGTTTAGAGATATTGTTAAAGAATATTCTTTTATCATTTTCTTAACAGCAATACAAATGTACATTTCGTTTTGTTTGCAACACTTATCCACTTATTAACAATCGGGTTGGAACGGTGTTTGCACAGCTGCCAATATACTTAATTTTGCACCATCAAAAAATGATCGTTATAACCTATACCAACATATAATGAAACAACAATTTTCCTTGCTGCTTGTCGCAGTGCTATTTTCGTTTGTAACGTTCGCACAATCTACCCATGTAATTACAGATCCGGAAAAAAAATTTAAAGAAGCCAAGGAATTATTTGTTAAACAACAGTATGCACTTGCTTATCCTTTGTTGCAGGAAGTGAAACTGCAATACCCGGACAACCAGAAAAGTAATAACGCGTATTTAAATGATGATGTAAATTATTATTACATCGCCACCCGTTTGAAGTTACAGGTACCTATCGCTGAAGAAGAGGCAAGTCATTATATTGATTGGGTAAATAATGAACCACGCAAAGAGTTGATGAGTTATCACCTGGGTAAGTATTATTTTACTAAAGATGAGTTTACAAAATCTATAGAAAATTACGAAAGGGCCGGACTGGATAATTTAAGCAATGAAGAGATCGCGGATGCTAAGTTTGAAATGGCTTACTGTTATTTTAACCTTAAACGTTTTGATGAAGCCAGGCCCTTATTCAACGAGATACACCAGTTGCCGGATAACAAATATTATATACCCGCGAATTATTATTATGGATTTATCAGTTATGGTGATCGAAAATATACCGAGGCACTAAAGTCATTTAAATTGGTTGAAACACGGGATGAATACAAGGGTATCGTGCCTTATTACATTTCAGAAATATTTTATTTCCAGGGTAAAAAAGAGGAGTCGCTGCGGTATGGTGAAAGTGTGCTTAGCAAAGGAGGACTATATTACGAAAAAGAGATGAAGCAGCTAATGGGGCAAATCTATTTTGAAAAAAAGAACTTTGCCAAAGCATTGCCGCTGCTTGAATATTATGTAAACAACAGCAAAAAAGTAAGTAAAGAAAACCTCTACGAATTAAGTTATTGTTATTATGAAGCCAAACAACTGAATAAAGCCATCGAGGGTTTTAAGCAGTTGAGCAATGAGAATGATTCGCTTGGGCAAAACAGCATGTACCTGTTAGGCGATTGTTATTTGCGTACCAATCAAAAGGCAAATGCGAGGAGTGCTTTTCAATTTTGTGCGTTTAACAGCAGCAATAAAAAGCAGCAGGAAATCTCCTTGTTTAATTACGCCAAGCTTTCTTTTGAATTAGGCTACCAGGATATTGCCTTGAATGAAATGCGCAATTTTATAAATAATTATCCATCCTCTGATTATAATACGGAAGCCAAAGAGATACTGGTTAATTTGCTTACCAATACCAATAATTTCAATGATGCCTTAACATTGTATGAATCGTTCCAGCGACCGACTCCGAGCATGCAGAAGGCCTATCCGCGGATATTGTACGGCAGGGGTGTAGAATATGTAAATGACCAGCAACTTGTTAAAGCAGATGAATTATTTACAAAAATTTTACAGTTACCAGCTTCCTCCATCACCCCTTATGCAAATTTTTGGAAAGGCGAAATTGCATATCGCTCACAAAAATATGATGAAGCAATACGTTTTTTAAGCACCTACCTTCAAAGCGGTGCAGTGGCACAGGGAGAGGCTAATCCTGCGACAGCAAAATATGATCTCGGGTATAGCTGGATGAAGAAGGAAAATTACAAACAGGCGCTGACTTATTTTGAATCGATCGCTAAATCAAATACGACTGCAGGTAATTTAGAGCAGGATGCTTATGTTAGAAGCGCTGATTGTTATTTTATGGCGAGAGATTTTGCCAGGGCCAATTCCATGTATGAAACGGTTATCAACAATGCTTTGCCGCAGGGCGATTATGCACTTTTTCAAAAAGCATTGATCGCTGGTATTAAAAGCGCTGCCTCTAAAATTTCTATTCTCAATAGCATCAGCCGTGTTTATCCTAAAAGTAATTTGTTACCCGATGCCAATATAGAGGTTGCTTATACATATATGGCTGATCAAAAATTTGGAGATGCCATACCTTATCTTACCAAAGTATTAAGCGCACCCAATGGCGGAGGCTTGAAACCTGCTGCATATCTCAATCTCGGGTTGAGTTATTATAACCTGAATAATAATAGCCAGGCGCTTGCAAATTATCAATTATTAATTCAGCAATATCCGCAGTCGGCAGAGGCGGATGATGCGCTGGCAACCATTAAAAATATTTATATAGAAGATGGAAAGCCCAATGAATACGTTGATTTTATGCGAAAGAATGGAAAGAATGTTTCTGTAACAGAAGCAGATTCACTAACTTATTCATCTGCTGAAATAAAATATACTGCCAATGATTGTGCTGCGGCCATCGCAGGGTTTAATAATTATATTGCTCAGTTCCCAAATGGTTCGTATGCCTTAGAGGCAAATTATTTTAACAGCGAATGTTATTTTAAAGGTAAAGATTGGACCAATGCTTTAACCGGGTATGATTTTGTCAACAGCAAGGGATATAATAAATATTTTGAAGCGGCTACATTGTCTGCTGCAAGGATAAATTATTTTGAGTTGAAAAATTATGCCAATGCGAAAAAATATTTTACTTCATTAGAAGCGGGCGCCGTAAACCAGGATAACCAGTTGGAAGCGTTGCGGGGCCTGGTCCGTTGCAATTATCAATTAAAAGATTATGCCCAGGCAAATGAAGCCGCCAAAGAATTACTTACCCGGAAAGGCTTAAGTACGGATGATAAATCGATTGCTTTTTTAGTATTGGGTAAATCACAACAGGTCAACAATGATTGCGCTGGCGCGATAGTGTCTTTTAAGTCCTGCGCCGCGATCAATAAATCCGCCTGGGGTGCAGAGGCCAGGTACGAGATCGCACATTGCCAGTTCACCACCGGCAATTTTGCTGCCGCTGAAAAAGCTGCGTTGGCTGCGGTTAAGGAAACAGGTAGTTATGATTTTTGGGTTACCAGTTCATACATTTTGATAGGAGATATTTTTATGGAGCAAAAGGATTATTTCAATGCCAA
>JBDSLD010000151.1:0-6833 GCA_039916545.1 Ferruginibacter sp. | reverse complement strand
CCGGCAGGCTGCGTAACCGGAACGCTGCTGTTTTTGCTTCTTTGAAAAAATAGGCTGCGCATTTTTTCAATTCCGATTTCATCGGAACCGAACCAACGAAAGGCAGCTAACCCGGTTACTGATGAAGAAGATCAAACAGTCGCCACACTTAAATACTTTTTATTATACAGATCAGTAATATTTTATTTTAGGCCATTTATTTAGTTTCAGATTATAATATTCAACAAGGAAAATCTACACAATTCATTGTCTGTAAAGGTTTTCAGCGTTTTCTTGCAAACACTATTTAAAGATGATGGATTTCCATTTAAACTTGGAGCATACTATTATTCAGGCAAGGGTATAATTTTAAATTATACTAATAATCCGTAACGCCATGTTAGTCTTTAATGCGTACGTTATTCCGTAGGAAACAGAAGAAATTATTGTAACATGCCAGCGCTCCTCTGGAAGCCAGGAGGTCGCTTCAGGCGCATTGGCTCCAGCCTTGTGTCTTCTTCGTTACTTTTCATAGCTCAGAAAAGCACTTGCTTATTCGTTTTCTAAAAGCTACAAATATTTGCCCTTAGGCAACTTTGTAAACTTTTTCAACTAACTAAAAACCCGGTCATGTGAACGCCTGGCATTCCATTCCGGTGTAGGCGCAAAATAACTTTTATCAGTGGCGTGAAGGTGTTGTTTAACTACATCGTCATTTAATTCGATGCCTAACCCCGGTGCGGTGAGCGGCAAATTGGCAAAGCCCTTTGTGATCAGTTTTCTGCCATCGGTTGTCTTAACCAGGTCCTCCCACCACGGCACATCTATGGAATGATGTTCGAGCGCCAAAAAGTTTTGTGTAGCTGCCGCGCAATGCACATTTGCCATAAACGATACCGGTGTGCCTGCCTGGTGCATGGCCATCGCCACGCCGTGTTCTTCGGCATAATCGCCGATTCTTTTTGTCTCTAAAAGTCCGCCGGAAGACGACAGGTCAGGATGAACAATGTCTACCGCATGTATATCGATCAATGGCTTAAAATTCTTCAATAAATAAATATCCTCACCGGTAAGCAATGGCGTTTCCAATGCATCAGACATTGTTTTCCACTGGTCAGTCAACTCCCAGGAAACAATGTCTTCCAGCCACGCCAGCCTGTATTTTTCGATGGCTTTGCCAAGACGAATACCATTGTTTAAATCAAAATGTCCGTAATGGTCCGTTGAAAGCGGGATATCATATCCCAGCATGCCACGCACTGTATCTACCAGCTTTGCTAATTCATCAAGACCTTTATCCGTAATTTGTATTTGGGTGAAAGGATGCTGTGCATTTCCGTACGACATATAATTACTTTGGTCGCCCCATTGCGCGAGGTCACCTTTGTCATTTTCCCAGAATTTACTATTTACCAATGCCCCTGGTATTCCCTTCAGTTCACCAATTCCCAGGTCCATTTTCAGCCAGGTATACCCTTGTTCGTTGATGCGGTAATTCATTAATTTTTTCTGCTCTTCCGGAGAGCCGGCTTCGGGCGTGTCGGCGTACATCCTGATCCTGTCGCGGTACCGGCCGCCAAGCAATTGCCAGGCCGGCACATTGTAAGCTTTACCGCAGATATCCCAAAGGGCCATCTCTACACCGCAAACACCACCGGCTTGCCGGGAAGGTCCGCCGAACTGTTTTATGGATTTAAAGATCTGTTCTACATTACAGGGGTTTTGTCCGAGCAGGCGGCTTTTTAACATCAAAGCGTATCGTTCATCGGCGCCATCCCTCACCTCTCCCAACCCATAAATTCCCTGGTTGGTATCGATGCGGATAATAGCTGTGCGACCAAGGACTGTCGTCACCGCATAACGCAAATCTGTTATTTTCAGATCTGACGGAGATGAATAGCGATTTACCTTTTGGGTGGATTGGGCTACCAATTCTTCAATGGGTGAGAACATGAAGGCGCCTCCCAATGCGATCCCGCCTAAGGCTGATTTTTTAAAAAATGAACGACGGCTATTTTCGTTCTCTGCAGGTTGTACCACATCATTTGCTTCTTCAATTATATCCTGGTCTTTCAGACCAATTTTCGCTAAATATTTTTGTGAGGGAGTCATGTATTTTTGTTTTTATTGTAAATAGTTAAGGGCATATTTATCGGTGAGTTACCCCAAAGGGTGTCCAACAACAATAAGCATACTACCAGGTACGAGCCTTCATATAATCATCCAGTTCTTTCTTTGTCATGGGAAGATCTTTTTGTTCATCGAGCCATTTTAAAAAATCTTTTTTGATCGGCTCCGTCCATTGCGTATCTATTTCTCCTGGCGTATATTTTCCTTCACGTAAGCGAAGATGGCCAAAAGCATCCCTTAACTGAACAAATTCTGAATTCAATACCAGGTCCTCCAATAGCGCTGCCGGTATAAAAACAATACCCGTCTTCTTTGCCAGTACAACATCACCCGGTAAAACGGTCGCACGCCCAATGCGGATCGGTACATTGATACCGGCAAGCATCATTTGCTGAATATAGGACGGGTCATATCCTTTTACCCAGCCGTTAAAACCCTGTATATCTTCCAGCCCCTCTATGTCGCGTACGGACCCGTAAAAGATCACTCCCTTATGCGATTTTGTATAGATCGCGTTGCCCAGGTTATCCCCGATCAACGTACCATCCACTATTTTTCCGTAACTGTCGGCGACGTAAATGTCCCCATCTTTCAACACATCTATCGGCCATGAATTTGTACCGCCAATGCGGCCCTCTGTCTTGCCTTTATCTTTTATGATCTTATCAAAATCAGGTCTTGCCGGCATATACTGGGCGGTTACAACACGCCCAACCATAGTTGAGTCGGGTCGGATCACCATCCAGTCACCTTCAAATTGATTCTGATAACCTTTGTTGCGCAGGTAGCCCCAGGCTTCTTCCAGTGAAACCTTTTTGAGGCGGTTCAGGATGCGGTCGGTTGGTTTAGGCCTCCCATCAGGAGAACGTTCGCCAGTCCAGTCGGGCGTTAATAATTTGACCTGTTCAGCTGTCAGCGTAACATTTTGCGCGATGCAATACATTTTACAAAAAAGAAGTGCGAAAATCAATACCAGGTTTTTATTCATACAGTTTTTTTTAAGTGATCGTTAGGTGGAACAAATTAGTATTTTTAATAACTATTTCATCAATTCAGTCCAAACTTATTTACATTATTTATCCCAAAAAACAAGGGCCGACCCAGTTTGGTAAGGCATCTATTGCGAAGGCGCTGCCCTTTGCCCGAAAAATAATGGCAGAATTATTTTTGATGATTGACCAGCTAATTTGAGACCTCCTGATCAGGGAAATTTTCAAGAAAACATTTCCAGCTTTTTTAAAGAAACTGCAAAAGTTGCGCCTGTTTCTGACGGCTTTTTTATTTCATCCCTGCTACATAAAATACCTGGGTGCTGTTACTAAAAATAAATAAACCCCGATCCAAAAAACAGTAAACGTTCTACATAGCTTCATCCACCAAATAAAGTATCGATTCGTAGTTTTCTTTAACTGCTGCCGACATGGCCATTTCACAGGTTTTTGTAGAAGAATAATAACCTGTGTATTTATTTTGATTTACTTCCAACGCTTCGGGATTGGTTGCTGAAGCAGTCAATTCCGGGAATAAGAAACCGCGGTCACCAGCCATGCCACAGCATCCTGCATGTATTGGCACAGTGACATTTTTCGCAAAGTGTTTCGCAACCAGGATAAATTTATGGGTTGTCTTCATTTTATCCAGCGAGCAAACCGGGTGTAAAACAATATCGCTTTTTAGTTGCCTAATGATCGCTGTTGGCATTACCAAATCATATAAAAAATCAACACTATCAAGAATAGTTAGCTGGTCGAATTTAATTTTATTTTCATTATCCAGCACGGGCCTCATATGGTGCAGGGTGTAGGCACAGGAACTCACATCGATGACTACCGGAAGACTCCCTTCCCTGCTGGCCTTCCACAACCTGTCCACGATATCGTTGGCAGTAAAACGGTAAGCGTCCTTAAATCCTTTGGAAGAAAATACCTGGCTGCAACAACTGCCGCTGATATTATCCATCACCACTGCATTTATGCCCGATTTGTCACAAATGCTCATGAAAGTTTCCATCAGATTTTTTCCTTTGCCTTCATAAGTGCCGAGCATCCGGGATATGCAAGCTGGAAAATAGACTATTGTATTGTGGCTGATAACATTTCCCTGGTTTTTTGATTTAATAACAGAAAGGCCTGGTGGAGATCCGATTTGAACGGACCACAATGGCATAGCCGGAACTAATTTTTTAAGCCCTTTTGTAATATTCGTCATTGTTTTTTTGCCAAATATTTTATTTACGCCCGAGCCCATTTTTAAGGCGGCACGGGCACCCCACTCTACTATACCAAAATGCCTGGCCACCCAAAAAGCAAGCTTGTTTGCAGTGACCGAATGATTTTCTCTTCGCAACCGCTTTACCAAATCACCTGTATTGATGTCAACCGGGCAGGCCGTGGCGCACAGGCCATCCACTGCGCAGGTATCCAATCCATCATATTGATATTGATCCAGTAATAATTTATAATTGGAAGTGTCGCCGGTAAGCTCAAGTGTTTTTAGCGCTCTCCTGATCACAATTCTTCGCCTGGGCGTAGTCGTTATATCGCGACTGGGGCATTTATGCTCGCAGTAACCACACTCAATGCACCTGTCAACTTCTTCTTCAACTGTCGGCAGGTCCTTTAGGTTTTTGATGTGTACATGTTTATCCTCATTGATGATCACACCCGGGTTTAGCAATGATCCCGGATCGATGGCCAGCTTGATCTGCTTCATTATTTCATACGCATCTCCACCCCATTCCGTTTCTACAAACGGCGCCATATTTCGCCCCGTTCCATGTTCCGCCTTTAATGTACCATCGTACTTTTCGACTACCATTGTGATTACTTCCCGCATGAACAGGTCGTACCTGGTTATTTCTTTTGGCGTGTCGAAAGCTTGTGTGACAAGAAAATGGATATTGCCGTCTTTTGCATGGCCGAAGATGATGGCATTGAAATAATCATATTTTCGAAAAAGATCCTGCAGGTCAAGTATCGCATCTCCCAATCTTGCGACCGGAAATGCAATGTCTTCCAATATTACTGTAGTACCACTGGCGCGGACGGCCCCCACCGCCGGAAAAAGCCCCTTTCTAACCTTCCATAGAAAGGCCTGCTCTACCGGGTCATTCGTGAAAACAGGTGCATTGAATAAGGAAAGTTGTGAGGTTGATAATAGAAATTGATTGACCCGGTTTTCAAGTTCTCCAATAGTATTTTCCTGGAACTCGATCAGTAAAGCAGCCGCAGCTTCGGGCAATTCTTTTACAATGGCCGGCATCCCCGACATATCTTCCACCGCGTGGAGTGAGGCCCTGTCCATTAATTCTACCATTACAGCGCCGGCATTTGTGAGCGGTACGATGGCCTGGCAGGCGGCGTAAATATCCGGAAAATATAACAGCGCCGTTGATTTAAAAGGATAGTCAGGCACTGTTTGTAAAACGGCTTCTGCAATAAAAGCAAGCGTGCCTTCGGCGCCGATCAGCAGATGTGCCAATATATCCAATGGATGTTGATGATCGATAAAAGCGTTTAACGAATAGCCGACGGTATTTTTTGTCTGGTATTTTTTACGGATCTTATCAAACAATAATTTATTGGAGCTTATCTCATTTTTTATATTTCGAAGGCTGCTGAATAATTCATTGCATTCGTTTTCAAAACGACCATAATCCGATCCAATTTCTGTACTATAAACTTTACCGTCCGGTAAAATAAAGCGGATATATTTTGTAGTGTGGTAAGAATTAAGTTTAACCCCACAACACATCCCACTTGAATTATTTGATAAAATACCGCCCATCATAGCGGCGCTGATACTGGACGGATCCGGACCAATCTTTCTTTTGTGTTTGCTTAAGTAAGCATTTACCATAGCACCTGTAATGCCGGGCTGCACGCGTACCAGGTCGCCTTTGTTTTCAATTTTGATGCTGTCCCAATGCTGACTAAGGTCCACTAAGATACCATCCGTTATTGATTGTCCCGATAAGCTGGTCCCGCCTGCACGAAAAACAAGCGGGATATTATGCTCACGTGAAAACTGGAATAGTGAAATGATCTCTCCTTCGCCGATCGGTTGCACAACTGCTTTAGGAACCAGGTGATAAAAGCCGGCATCTGAGGCAAAAGATATGAGGTCGATGTACCTTGTCCTGACCCGCTTTTCCGGCAATATTTTTTTTAATGCTGCTATCATTTATTTGTTCCGCTGATGAATGTTGATGCTACTATAAATTATTGCCCGAAGCTACGAATTACAGGTTGTTAATGGAAGGTTTTAAATTGGAAAACACCCTTCAGGGGTTGGTTGGGGGATACAACATTGGTGTGACGGAATAGGATGATGCTGTCCAATACATGCCATGAGCAAAACCAGGTCCTATTTATATCGCCGCCGGGTTCCTCGCCAACAACCATATACTGAATGCCAAAACCTCACAGGTTTTTGAAACCTGAGAGGTTTGTGAAGGATATGCAGGTGGGAACAGTGAAGAAATGGCCTAAAATAAAACATTACTGAGCTGTTTAATAAAAGGCATTTAAGTGTGGCCACTATTTGATCTGCTACATCAGTAACCGGGTTAGCTGCCTTTCGTTGGTTCGGTTCCGACGAAATCGGAATTGAAAAAATGCGCAGCCTGTTTTTTCAAAGAAGCAAAAACAGCAGCGTTCCGGTTATCCGCCAGCTGGCGGACCGGTTGTGGAGGCAAAAGTAGAGAGTTGACAGGTAGTTGGTGA
>JBDSLD010000150.1:0-28314 GCA_039916545.1 Ferruginibacter sp. | reverse complement strand
AAATGCGCAGCCTATTTTTTCAAAGAAGCAAAAACAGCAGCGTTCCGGTTATCCGCCAGCTGGCGGACCGGCTGTGGAGGCAAAAGTAGAGAGTTGACAGGTAGTTGGTGAAGTGAAGATTCGGATTGGAAAATATTCTAAAACCCTTACCAGTTATTAATAACAGCGTTTTCTTACAGACACCAAATAGTTAACCTCTTTAAACCTTTTACATGGAACAAACAACCTTAGGCGTTGGCACCAGGTTACAACACACTCAATTTGGCCCTGGCGTTATCTGTGGCGTTCGTTATGCCACTTATCTTATTTCATTTATCCATCATGGAATAAAAGAAATCGACAAAACCGATTCACACCTGGACGAAATCATTCCAGAAAATGTGACAGTGGAAGTAGAAACGGTTTCTGCCACGGAGCGGTCACTTTTGAAGATCCTGCGCTTGTGGGGCGATGTTACAGAGATCGTTCCATTGGGTGACCGCTGGAAAGGTGGGACTATGCTTTTGCAACCTTATGATAAAAGCCAGAAGCCAAAGGAGATCCCGATAGATATCTTTTTTCACAAGGTTGTAATGCTAAGGGATCGACTGAGGGTACTCGAACAAAATATAAACAGTCATAAGATATTGACTGATGCTGACAAGGTAAACCTGCAACAATACATTACACGGGTTTACGGTTCGCTGACTACTTTTAATGTGCTTTTTAAGGATAAAGAACATTGGTTTATAGGCGATAAAGGAGTAGGAGAATAGCCAGACCGTGATACGTAGCAAGTACTTTTGCCTTGATTAACATTTGGTGTATGTTAGCAGAGAAAAATTATCAACAGTTAATTAGCCACCAGCGTATCCTTTCTTATAGTTTTACCGGCCACAATAATATATTTAATTCTTTCATCCAATGTGATGTTGACCATAGCTTTTTTTGACGAGAATATATTGTAGATAGATGTTGTATAGATTGCAATATCGACTGTATTTTCATTGACCGGCTGAATTTCAAAGCTATTAATATACTTCGCGCTTTCCATTGTCGATATTACAACATTCTCTTTTTGGGCATGAACCTTTACAAGATTTTCGTCAGTAACCAGTTTACTTCTTCCCAAAATAAAATAATAAGCTACAACTACAATAAGGACTAAAGCAATTATTATTCTTTTCATGGTTTCAATGTTATTAAATTTTGTTACGCACCAATTATTGCTGGTTATTTAAAAAGAGATTTAAATTATGATGAGTTACTAAAAATTATTTTAGATTTATAAAGTTTGCAAAGGATTTTTTTAACTTAAAAAAATCCTTTGCAAACGGAATGGCTAATCAAGATTTTCTGATCAATTGTAAATACGAGTATAATAAATTTAATTTAATCAATAAACTTTTGTGTATTTTTCCAATATTCTCCTGACAAAATTTTATCGATCATCACCTTGAATTCCTGAGAAGCTTTTCCGCCATCTCTTGTTCTTTCCAGGATACTTTTAACTGCCTCATCGTCATAGTTTTTAAGAATAATTTTCCGCCTGCCGAATGTTGGACTGATGGCCCTGTTCATAAGAAGTTCCTCTATTTTTCCTTTGTTAAACAAATTTGCGCAATGTTCAAGAATTCGTATATAATCTTTCAATTTGGTTCGTTGCATTGTATAAACACAAATTGTTTTTTGATGAATGGTAAATTGCGGATCAGATAAAAATCTAATTGCACTATCGATATAGTAAGCATTGTGTTCATATACGTCAATAAATTCTTTATTCGCAAAAAGTGCCTCCCAGGTTCCACCTCCCTGATTTCCTAAGTCTATCTCTAAAATAGAAGCCGTGTAATTTAGCTTTTTATACACGACGGCCGAATTGCAGTCAACCAATCCCAAAGGAAGAATTGAAGAAAAAATTCCAATCAGCAAGCTGTTGAATTTGGCTTTCATCTATATTGACATTATTTATAATTGTACAGGCATAGAAAATCAATTAGCAATAAGGGAATCGCGCTTAATTGTTTTGCCCGCTATAATCAAATACTTAATCTTTTCATCCAGGCTTATATTGATCTCCGTAGCCTTGCCGGAAAACAAATTGTAAATGGTTGTTGTATAAACATTTACATTAACCGTAGTTTCATCAACAGGTTCAATGGCATAATCACTGATGTATTTCATGCTCTCCATGGTTGATATTAAAACGGTTCCATTTTTTTGACTTCTAACCTTCAAAAAAAATTCATCGGTAACCATTTTACTTTTTACCAAGGTAAAATAATAAGCAATGCTGATAACGAGAACAACACTGGATAAAATAATAATCATTTTTTTCATTTTATTTAAATTGGTTTTGATTAATCGCTGCTACTTTTCTTCTTTTCTTCGGTCTTTGTTGGTGTATAAGTTGCACTATAATTAACGCCTCCGTTAGCTTTAACTATTGATTCAGCCAACTTAGCAGGACTTGTAATAAGTCCACCCCATGCATGAGAATTTAGATCTTCCCCTGTTACGATAGTCCAAACCCGGGATGAATAGCCGGCGCATGTATTGGCAGGCGTCCAATTTGTTGCTTCCGGATCTTGATTTAAAGCATTTATAAAATCTACGTCCGAATTTGTAATGGTTGTAGTTCTGGCTGTCTTAACTAACTCCTCTAATTCTTTGTTTGCAAAAAATTCCTGCTCGCCCATGTTGCCCCAGACTGACAAAGTTTTTATAATTTTCCCATCGATAGAACGGAACTCGAGCCACGCGTGCCCTTCAATCTTTCCGTTATCCGGGGTAACATTTGTCGCAACCGTCATCGTTCCCCATACAGCTCCACTCTTTGCACCATCTACCTTCTTTAAGGTAGTTTCATCTCCCTGAACCTTTTGTTCCTGTTGTTTATCATCCTTATTTTCATTATCAGATCTTGTATCATATAGTTGTCCCTCAGGTGACTGGTAAAGTGCAGAAGCCATCCCGTCAGGGTCAACAAATTTTAATGGATTGTTGTAGCAATAATTATAGGTGCTCCAGCGCCGGCTTTTTTCTGACAAAGGGTCCGTTACTACCCATCTCGCCAAAATATTATCGTACATCCTGGCTCCGTAATCCTCCCAGTCTAATCCTGAACCATCACTAAATTCCTTTGATTGCAACTCCTTTCCATTGAACTTGTATTTATTTTCCAATTTACCAAAGCTCCTGGCGCTTAGTGTTGCGATCTCATTACCAAATGGCCGGTAATTTGTAAATTCGAGTACCGGCCCACTCTTATGATTAACTACCACATCATCAAAGAACACATCCATGTTACTCTCATTGCTAACATATACATAAAGATAGCCGCTTTTTTGCGCCACCATATTTACCGGTCCTACCAATTGCTGTTTCTGCGTACCCACACCGATTAACGGGACCTGCACTGCGCCTAAATGATTAGGAACAGAACTGGTGGCGGCAAACTGTTCATCCAATATCATCCAGTTTAAAAATGCTTTCGGCCTGGTGGCATTGTAAGTTTGATTGTTTGCCAGGAAATCTGTGACTGCTGAAGTCGAAATTCCGTTGATGGCTACAGGTGAAAATATGCCACCCTTGCCACCACCCGTATTTATAATGCCTCCCGTTAATAAAGACACTAATTCGGCAATGATAGGTGCAAGACCTGTAGGCGGTGCCTGCACCTTGGCACTATACCATGCCCAGGTGCTTACACTTATTGTATCGCCTGCCATTACTTTTAAAATAATCGATGGCCCTGTTCTTTTGTTGCCGGCAATATTAATATTTCCATTTAGTTTTGATACTTTCAAATTGGCCGGGAGGTTATCGAACCCGGGAGGTTTAATTGCTTTCGTTGCAGATACATTGCTAAACAACTGGTCCTCAATAGCAGCATTACTATCTTCCATCGTCGCAGGATATATCAGCGTCTTCGTTTCAGTCGTTATCACCATTCTTACATTTCCCAAATGGTCTTTTAAAAAATAATCATAGACGTAATTAAAATTTGACGCTGATGCAGCCACATTTAAATTTATCTTCACCGGCCTTATTCTGCCTTCGTCATAATTGATCAATTGCACCGTATCCTTCGCATACACAAATACCCCCGCGTACCAGGTAGTATCAGATTTACCGGCCTGTTGATCGTAAGTAATTTTCCTGAGTTTATTACCCGCAGCATCGTATAAATAATTTATCGTTCCCTTATTCATTACCGTTACGGTCACAGGAAGATTAAGGTGATTGTATATAATATTCCCTATGCCTTTGTTATCGTCCCTGTACATGCTTCCGTTGGCATCGTAATAATATTCGGTTGGAGCAATTACTCCATTCTTAAAGCCAAGCTGGGAACTGCCTGCATCATCAACTTTTAACACCTGGTTACCAATGTAGGCACCGTAGGTAAGGTTGTCCATAAGGATACCATTCTCGTAACGTGTTAAAGCTTTTATATTTCCGTTCCTGTCGTACAGAATATTTTTTTCATCATACTTATTATTTACTGCCCACGAAACACCTGGCTTATCATAGGAGACAGCGCTTTGCAGCTGATTGAGCTTGTCATACGCATATGTAAATGCATTGGGGTTCTCTGCAAAGGCATCTTTCCATTTTTGCTCGCTGATATTACCATTGTACTGGGCTACAGCCCCTGCCAGTGTGGTTGTGTTATAATTAAGTTCAAAGGCGAATAAATCATTGGGGTCGTAGGTAGTTACTCCCGCTGTATTCTCGACACGGTTTACATTCATTAGCCAGCCACGAATATTATAACCATAATCGAGTGTTTGCAATGCAGTTCGCTTTGCCTCCGTTGTATGCAACTTTTTATTTAATACCTGCCCGGCTTCATTGTAAGTATAATTAGCAATCGTGACTTCCGCCTGTGTATTTACCTGGTGCTTTACAGCAAGGATACGATCGGCATGATCGTATATAAATCTCTTTTTTAAAACTATTGGGATGTTATAAAAAGCACTTGTATGACTTAGCCATTGCTCGGCTGTCTTACCATCCCACATCAGTTTTGTAGTTATACGATCCTTACCTCCTTTGATATTGTCACTGCATATTTCTATTGGCCGGCTTTCCTGGTCATAATAAGTAATGGATCTGAGCCAGGTTGCCGTTCCCAATATTTTTGTCTGGCTGGCAGTTACTAAACCAGTAATAAGTATATTGAATGTGGTGTTACTATTTTCATTTACAAACATGTAATTACTTTTCCAGGATGGCAGGTTACTATAATTGTCGTAATATATGATCGTCAGCAACTCCTGGTAAGTATAGGGGAAAGCCAGGTTTAATGTATACCCTTCTGCGGAAGATGAATTGATATTTTCAAAGCGTGTATTGCTAGCCGCTACCAGGTTCCTGATGACGCTGTGCGTGCTATTGTTAATATAAACACCTGTCATTACAGACCGGTTCAGGCAATCATATTTCGTAAACAGCCATTCTTTATTTGCCTTTCCCCTTTGCACGCCATCCTGTGTTAATACTAACCTGTCCCACTGGTCATAAACCATTACTATGCTATCTGATCCCGGCATTTTTTTCATAACCAACCGGCCGCGTTCATCATACCTGTATAAAAACATCCAGTTATTAGCAAAAGCATAATCCAGCGTGGCAGGCAAAGCCGCTACGCCTTCTGGTTGTATTACTGCGCTTAACCGCTCAAACTCATCATAGATATAATAAGTTTGCGTCCAACCAATATTATCCTGGATTCGCTTTAGTATTAACTTTCCTTCTTTATCTAAGTACTCTTTTATTTCATTGCCATGTTCATCTATCTTATGCTTTATTGTTAAAAGGCCACTGCCATAATACCCGGCACGGGTAAATTGTGATACATTGAAGGCTGCCGTTGCACTTGCCACATTCCAAACCACCACATTGTCTGACAACAGGTTTGTTTCATACTTTATCTTTCCCGTTTTTTTTGCAGCGTCGTAGGCATCTGCCGTATTAGGTTGCCATGGGGTACCAGCCGAACCCTGGGCCAGTAGCCGGTTTAGCGGAGAATTTTCTATCACTGCCTGGGCGTAAGGCATCATATCAGCTTGCACGCCGTTAAGTTGCCCGTTATAAAAAGCCGATTGCCTGGCAAGCCAGTCTGCTTTGTAAGAACCATAAGTTGTTGAAGCTATATCGGTATAAGGCAGGTACTTTTTTGTTTCCCTTCCCATGGCATCATATACTACGGGGCTTACGATGTCTTTCTGGGTTGCAGAGCCTTTGGTAATGACCGTTTGCAAGGGTCGACCCAGGCCGTCAAAATAAGAAACGTCTTCGGCTTTGGTATTGTTACCTATAGCCAGTCCACTTATGGATGCTTCATTGAATATGCCAGTTTTTTTCAGGACAGTAGTGATCACATAGTTTTTGTTACCGGTTGGTTGTGCTGTTCCTTTCAAAAAACCAATTGATGTAGTTATTACCAGCGCCGCTATGTGCAAAAAGTATTTCATTCAATAATTTTTTTTGACTACCCGTGTATTAATTTATTTAACTATCCAGTTTTTTCTAACCCTTGATAACTTTTTTCATACATACTATTTAAAAAGGAACACGGGATATGATAATCGCATTGCAGGTTGTACTTGTAACTGGTACGTTGTAAAAGGCTGCGCTTGATCCGCTGGCCGTAAAACCACATAGCTGAAATGCGGCTATTGGATACAATGGAAGGCCTGGTGGAGGCGTATAATCAATAAAAATATCGTACACATCCGGTGGCAGGCTTCCCAGCGTAATATCCGCGCCAGTTGGAATATTGAAATTGAAAATTTCACCCGAGGTTTTACTTACCAGTTTTGCCGTAAAAAGTATAACAGTAGTACCATTGCTCACTTTAAAGTTTAACAAAGCTGGCAGTGTAACAGGTGCCAGTGCGTAATTGTAGAATAAGTTTTTGGTAATGTTCCTATCCTGGTCGCGTATATTCTTCAGCCGGGATATGTTATCGTATTGATAATAAGTTATTTTATTATTTGCATCATTCATGCTGGTAATGCCGGCCAGGGGACTGTATGTATAGCTACTCATTACTGCACCCACAGGATAAATACGCAGCTCATCAATAAATCCGGAACCTGCTACGCTTGCCGTAATGGCGCCGGTAAACTGTAACTGCTTATATGTCCAGCCATTTCTTACAGTGCCTGTAATGGTATTGGATTGACTGCCTGCAGTAACAGTTACTGCAGCGCCAGCTTTGTACCAGTAGGAAAGTATATAATTTGTTCCGGGTACGAGCCCTGTTCTTTGTACTTGCCCAGTTGAAAGGTTATAGCAATAATTACCCGTTGGCGAACTGATATCCGCTGTCTTTGCGACGGCATAAGAAAAATTTCCTGTGGTACCCGCGATTTCAAAACTTGTATACGCTACCTGGCTTACGGATGTATTGGTTACCTGCGCAACGGGAAATATATTATTGTATCCCCATAAATAAGCGACTGTAATACCTATGGATGATGTAAGCTCAGCAGGGTTGCCTGACAAGAATTTATAGATACGCTCATCCTTGTAGCGGTTATCTTTTACCAAGGAACTACCGGTTACATTAACAGTGGCATTACTAAATATGGAAGAACTGGCAGCAAGACTAATCACCTGCGATTTACTGAGGTACACATTACTGAATGGACTGGCAGAATAATCATACTTATAAAAAGCAGCATTGAGCAATTGGTTGTTTCGCCAACTGGTTACTTCTATCGGTGTCACCATATTTTGATCTTGTAATTCGAGGATCGGTTTTAATTCTGCATCAGCATTGGTTTTTGCATAATCATGTGCTGTTTTAAATGCATTGACAGAATTGGTGAAATTTATTTTTTGATAATTTACATACGTTACTCTTGCATTGGTAAAGCATTGCAAATTGTTCAGATAGGCAGCGGTGAGACAGGATGCCGCTCCGCTACAACCCGTTCTTGCAGCATTGTAAGTTGACTGGCAGGAAAGGCAATTTGAATTATAAGACGTTATACCATCTTGTATCGCGTCGCATGCAGCTACCCTAAAATCAGCCGTATACTTTTGTTTTGTTTCTAATTGCTCTCCTTTGGAATTGATGGCGGCAACTCTTGTAAGCTGGTTATGAAAGGCACTTTCATAATAAGATGTTTTTACTGTCGTTGTACCGCCAATCCCTGGGGAATATAAAGTTTCGGTTGATTGGGACTGTATCTTCTTTGCTGTAACCAACGAATAATTTGTCGCTAACAATTGCACCCCTCCGCCCACCAGGTTCCTCGTCAATACAACAAAACCGGGTGTTGCTTTAGTACCGTTGACGTAAACCGGTACATAGCCTATCTCTTTTAATTTTTGACCCGCTTCGTTGTAATATTCTTCTGATTTCAATTCCCCGCGCATATAGTTAAACGGTAGTGGCGCAAATGGATAATTTGGTGCATTGGCATCACAACCGGTTGTTGTGAGGTCCTTTATTACTACCTGGCCATTCGGTAATGGCCAGGGTGAGTCACCATAATAATTGTAGGTCGTGTACCCGTTACCTGTTTGGGACACTTTAACGCTGCTGTAACCAATGTGATATCCCTGCGTGGCAGCCATCGGGCGTATACTGCAAGGCGATTTAAAATAAGTGGCGTTGGGTATTGCCAGGCAACCATTTGAGCTGAGCGAAGGCGTAAACCCGTTTGTAGTCCAGTTACCGATATTTTTAATCAGGTCGTTCCTGACTATGCCGACATACACCGGGCGACTATATAATATCCCTGTTGACTTCCCATTGCTGAGATAATTGTAAGAAGTAGTAATATTCCCTGAAGTAACAGGATCGTTATGGGTGATGGAAGCGATACGCAATCCGCCAACTACCACCTCATTGGTAACCGTAGCATATTGCCATTGCCGGATATTTAAATCGGCACCGCCTGTTAAAGCAGGTAATGAGTTGGACGGAAATGAAATGGTAGCCTGGTAGGTGCCCGGCGGTAAGGTGAACGTTTTATTGAATGTAGATGAAACTGCGATCAGCCAGGGCCCATTTCCCTGTTCAACATTGCTGCTGTTTTTTATAGAAAGCGTGGGATACCAGCTGGTAGAATTATTTGCCACAACTACTTCCACAGGCTCATTGCCAGTGATAGTAAATAAGCTCGTCTGTGTGATAGCAGGTTGTCCGGGCAGGTGTACTATCAAATGTAACAAGCTACCAAGTTCATAGTTTTGATAATTTGATGTGACACTGTTAGGCTCAAAATTGAACGAGGTACTTCCTCCCGTTGGATAAGTTATATTTTGTAAAGCTCCTCCCCGCATCGCGGGCCAGCTTGCATCTCGGTTTGCTCCTGGCACAGTCTTGATACTGGTACCGTCATTTATAGTATAGGTTGGTATTAGAGACTGGTTATTAGTTACACCATTGTAAAATCCCCAATGGTCAATTCCAAAACTCAAACGCCTGGGTGCCTGTTCACCAAAATACGTAAATTGATGAGGTGGCATTTTAATGGTTGCATCGCAGGATACTTCCTGCACGCTGTTCAGCTTTAGCCTTTGCTTATCCGAGGTGAGATGATAAGATGCAAAACCGGAAAGCCCCATATAGCCGGTCAACATAGAGCTGTTGTCTGTAAAATAGGAATAGGTAAAATTAAAATTCTTGCAAAAGCCGGCACTGTCAGTTACCTGTATGGCGCCAAGTGACTTTGCATTTGTATTGACATTATCAACCAGGGAAGCAGCAAAGTCACTTAGGTCGGTCCTTGTAGCGCCAGGAACAAAATTGACATAACCATTGGGAAAAATTACCTGGCTAAGCCGCACACCCTGGACCAGGTTTTTTACCAGGTTGTATTCATACGGAGAAGAACCTGATGTAACCGGGTCTACAGGAAACATCGATAATGTAAAGAAGCCATAGTTCTCGGGCTGATAGACCAGCTTGATATTAAACTGGTTATCAGGCGATGCGATCTTGTTTAAATACCAGCTTGAAATTACCGTTCCTGTCGATAAGCCGTTTTGCGCAGTAACAGGATTTGTTATTTCTACTGGTGCTGCCCCGGTGATACCTGGTGAATTGCCAAAAAAATATTGAATTCCATCAGGCGTTGTTATCACAAAGCTTTGGATACTTTTATTTCCTGCAGGTGAATAATCTGCTACAATTTTAAGGTCTTCCTGGGGTACAATGACGGGCGTTCTATCATCCCTGAAATAAAATTTACCGGAATATCCGCCAAAATTAAAAAAGAACAAATCAGGCTCCCCATCCTTGTAACCATTTGCAAAGGCCTGCCAGTCTTGTTTGCCGGACAAATACAAATAATTGTTGTAACCATAGTCACTAAAATAACCATTGGTTTCGGTTGCCCCCGCATTTGTTCCCTTTTCATCCGGGGCTCCCTGTACAGACCTGGTAATCACGCCGCCCGCATTCAAACTCCAGCCCGCTCCCACCCAACCGGAAGGCTCCTGTACTTTTAAACCGGACGCATGATAGCCCAGGCTGACCGGCAATTGCAGGATACCCGCTTTAACCGTATAAACCGGTATGGATATTTGGGGAATGCCGGTGTGAAAATTAACGGGGATATCACCATACTTTCCTAATGAAGCCGCTGTAGGAGACGAAATAGAAACATCTTTGTAAGGGCCGGATTGTGAAAAAACATGCTGCATAAAGCAACATAGTATAAGTAAAAGGACAACCTGTTGCACCGCAAATGATCTTATCATTGTAGAAAAATTGTAGTTAAAAATTGTACCCCATTCTAAATAGCACAGGTTGACTGACCAGCACATGTCTGCGACTAAACAGGTCGCACAGCACTTGTACGTTGGTTGATGTAAACCAACCTGTTCTAATATTCATCTTCTTCATAATGCCAATCAGGGCGGCTTTCTGCCAAATGCCCGAAGGATAAAATCCCCTGGTGGCCGGGAGTTGCTGGTGCAGGCTCTTCATAGTGAGATAATTTATTTCCAATCCTCCGGTTATAAAGAATTGCTTTTTTAATTTCCAATCGGCATAAGTCCTGATACCAAGGCCTTGCGTCGACAAATGGATATTACCAATATTGCCAATACCTAAAAGATAACTTGCACCAAATCCCACCAGTGACCTGTCATTTAATCTATAACCGACACCGAAGGCTATATCCGTTCCTTGTGGAAGCCAGTGCTGGCTTTTGGCAAACCTGATACTGGCAGTATATTCTATCCGCTGACCAAATGTTTTCGTTTTTTGATCGTTGGGTTTGAACCCGGGTAATTCGCTATTGGTGCCGCCTTCCTTCAAGCGTGATTTAATATTTATGAGCTGTGCCTGCGCAGATTGTAAATTTTTATTCATTGCCCCGGATGCCTGTCCGACCGTTTCAGCTAAACGTCCTTTAATTAGTTGTTCTACGCCTACCCTGGTTTGTAAGCCAGGATCCAACCGGCCATTTTGTGGTGAAATGTCGAAAAGACCGCTCAGCAAGGAATGCTGTTTTGCGAACTTTTTAAAGGCAGGAATTTTACCTAAAAGGGCTGCTATAATTTCTTCTGTCTTTGTGGGATCACTAAAGATTTCCCGGTAGTTTTTCAATGATGCTGAATAATAGTAAGTTTCCTTATCTATTTTTGAGAGATACCTGTTCTTTCCGACCGACCGCAATGCCTGCTCCACGAGTTCTTTTCGACGCGTCTCGATAAATTGCTGTATGGCCTCAGCCTTCACTTCCCCGGCAGCCAACACATCCAGGTCGTTAACCAGTGTTGTCGCTTTTTTTGTAAGGTTACTATCCTGCCCGGCCAAATATTTCAGGCGCGTGGTTACATCATCCAGGTATTTATTGTAACCTGCCGGATATTGGCCGGCAAAGGATGCTCCGTTTCTTATCTCTTGCAGCACTGTGGTGAAAGTGGGCCGGCCCTCGCTAAATAAAAGACTGGTTGCTTCAGGATTTACCCGCTTCAGAATGGCCCGGATTTTATTTTCCCAACGGCTAAGCTTGACGAGCGTATTTTCTGTTTTACAGTCGATGTTTCTTATGTACTGTTTTGCTTTTTTTTCTAACCCATCAAAATATTTACCGGGTATTCTTTGTAGCTCATTATTGAGCGTGCCGGCATCCTGTGCCTGTGTTGCCAGCGCCAACAATAGCAAAAAAATTATCTTCGTTAACCCTGGCACCATATTCATATATCTTATTTTTATTGATATCAAAACTATGGTGCTGTCTTTACAAAAAGCGGTGGTTTTCCTCCTGATAATGCAAGAAAAACATTACTGGGTCGTATGGAATTAAATATTATATTATCGGAACTTATCTGCGTAAAAAGTTATTGGCGGAACTAATCATTGAAGAACTTGGCTTACTATAAATTTGTTCATATCTTCCTGAAAGAAACATTTTACCGGGTAATATCACTGCCGGCAAAGTGTTGCAGTCAAAAACATACACAGCTGAATGAAAAAAATAATCATCCTCCTTTTTTTACCGTTCCAATTGCTTTCGCAACCATTTAGCAAGAGCGAAATAAGCCGTTGGGAACAGCAGGCCAAACAGGTAAATATCATCCGGGACAACTGGGGCATTCCCCATATTTATGGCAAGTCGGATGCGGACGCTGTATTCGGATTATTATATGCCCAATGCGAAGATGATTTTAAACGGGTGGAAATGAATTATATCGAAAAGCTCGGCAGGCTCTCCGAAATAAATGGCATACTGTACCAGTATAACGACCTCTATCTGAAGCTTGTTATAGACTCCGCGGGTGCTGTTGAAGATTATAAAAAAAGTCCTGCCTGGCTAAAAAAATTATTGAACGCTTTCGCGGATGGCGTCAATTTTTATCTCTATAAACATCCGGCTGTAAAACCTGCTTTGATCGGGCGCTTTCGACCCTGGTACCCGCTGTTGTGGACAGATGGAAGTATCGGAGCCATTAGCACCGGCGATATTGACGAATCCGATGTGAAAAATTTATATACCGGCACCGATGCGCCTGTTGCTGTCAAAGAAAAAAGGTTCCAGGAAAATACGACCGGCTCTAATGGTTTTGCCATCGCGCCCGCTAAAACTTTGTCGGGCAATGCCATACTTT
Organism: Ferruginibacter sp.; assembly: GCA_039916545.1. Classification (GTDB taxonomy): domain Bacteria; phylum Bacteroidota; class Bacteroidia; order Chitinophagales; family Chitinophagaceae; genus Ferruginibacter. Next base: position 15,246 of record JBDSLD010000150.1, on the reverse strand, counting down.
ATATTAACCCGCATGTTACTTTTTATTTTCGTCCCGAAGTGCAGATGGTTAGTGACGAAGGACTGAATGTGTACGGTGCGGTTACCTGGGGACAATTTTTTGTTTACCAGGGATTTAACGAATACTGTGGCTGGATGCACACTTCCAGCAATGTGGATGTAGCTGATCTTTATACAGAAAAGATCGTCAAAAAAAAGACCGGGCTCTTTTACGAATACGATAAAAAACTACTGCCTGTTACCCAGCAAAAAATTACTATTCGAATTAAAAAGGGCAATGTCACGGAGACAAAAAACTTCACCGGTTTCTTTACGCGTCATGGCCCTGTTATGGCGAAAAGAAATGGTGAGTACATTAGTGTTAAAGGTTATAACCGTGCACTCAAAAGTTTGATCCAAAGCTGGGAAAGAACAAAGGCAAAGGGGCTCGGTGACTACAAAAAAAATATGGAACTGTATGCCAATACTTCCAACAATACCGTGTTTGCAGATAACAAAGGAAATATCGCTTACTGGCATGGCGATTTTATACCGAGGCGGGATAAAAGTTTGAATTGGGGAAAACCGGTAGATGGAAGTATCTCAGCTACCGAATGGCGCGGCCTGCATACATTGGATGAGATCGTGCATGTGTATAACCCGGCAACCGGCTGGATACAAAATTGTAATTCTACTCCCTTTACCGTGTCGGGAAGTAGTAGCCCTAAAAAAGACGATTTTCCTCCTTACATGGCGCCCGACGGAGAAAATTTCCGCGGCATAAATGCGGCAAAAGTATTGAGCAGGGAAAACGCATTTACCATTGACAAAACGATCGCAGCCGGATACGATGGGAATCTTGCTGCTTTTGAAATATTGGTACCTGCATTGATATCTTCATTTGAAAAAAATATAAAGCCCGGCGATTCCTTATTTGACCAATTAGCCGGACCTGTTGATACACTTAAGAACTGGAATTATTATGCCGGCGAAAATTCAATAGCGACAACACTGGCCATTGAGTGGGCGCAAAATTTAACTTCTGCTATCCGCAAGATCTATATTGATGAAGGTGAACAGGACCAGGTGGCCGTGACGAAAAAATTTGCCGCCGGGGCATTGCCAAATGACCTGTTGCCCCCGCTATTGACTGCTGTAAATAAGTTAAAAGAAAAATTCGGCAAATGGCAGGTTCCATGGGGCGATATAAACCGCTACCAACGGGTAAGCAGCGATATCGACCAGCAATATGATGATAGTAAGCCCAGTGTTCCCGTGGGTTTTGCTTCGTCATTGTGGGGTATGCTGCCATCTTACAATAGCCGGTACTATCCTGGCACCAACAAAAGATATGGCGTAAGTGGGAATAGCTTTGTATGTGCGGTTGAATTTGGAAAAAAGATAAAAGCGAAATCATTGCTGGCCGGTGGGGAAAGCGGAGATCCGCTGTCTGCACATTTTAATGACCAACTGGAAATGTATACACAGGGCAAATTTAAAGACGTGTTATTTTATAAAGAAGATGTGATGAAACATGTGGAGAGTACGTATCATCCGGGGGAAAAAGTGGATTAGTTTTCTTGCCACGAATGTTTTGGTTGGAAATGCATAGCTTGATGAATAGCCAATTTTTTTCACACAAAGGCGCAGAGGGGCTAAGGCGCAAAGTTTTAATATCCATTGAAACAATATTTTAACCATTTATTGTATATTCATGAGGATCTTTTTTATTTTATTTTCATTTGTTCCCTTACTTCTTACTGCGCAGGTGCAATATGATATTGTTATAAAAAACGGGAAGATCATCGACGGCACGGGTAATAGCTGGTATTATGCGGATGTTGCGGTAAAAGATGGGAAGATCATATTGATTCAAAAGCAAATCGCTGCTTCTGCCAATAAAATTATTGATGCAAAAGGGCTGATCGTTTCGCCTGGCTTCATAGATGTTCATACGCATATTGAAGGGGATGAATTAAAAACACCGACAGCCGATAATTTTATTTTTGATGGTGTTACAACCGTTATCACTGGCAACTGCGGCGCTTCCAATGTTGATATCGGTAAATATTTTAAATGGATAGATTCTTTAAAATTATCGATCAATGTTGCCTCTTTTATCGGTCACAATGACGTGAGAAAATCAGTTATGGGCCGGGCAAGCCGGGATCCTGCGGAAGCTGAATTATTACAAATGGAAAAGATTGTTGAGCAGGCAATGAAAGACGGCGCTGTCGGCCTTTCTACCGGTCTCATTTATATCCCCGGAACCTATTCCAAAACATCAGAAGTGGTGTGCCTGGCTAAAGTAGCGGCTAAATATAGCGGTGTATATGCAACTCACATGCGGGACGAAGGCGACAGCGTTACGCAGGCCATTGAAGAAGCACTGCACATCGGCAGGGAGGCGGGTATGCCTGTGGAAATATCACATTTTAAACTAAGCGGCCAACAAAACTGGGGACGCAGCAAAAAAACTTTGCCGATGATCATCGAAGCCCGCAAACAGGGACTCGATGTAACCATTGACCAGTATCCATATACAGCAAGCAGTACTTCTTTAAGTACGCTGATACCGGACGAAATTTTAGCCGATGGCCAGGATTCAATCAATGCAAGACTAAATCAGCCGGAGACACGCAAAATGGTGATCGAAAAAATGTTGAAAAAATTAAAGAACCGCAAACTAAAACATTATAGTTATGCCATGGTGGCCTATTACAAAGCGGATACCACATTAAATGGAAAAAGCATCGAGGCAATCAATTTGTTGAAAGGAAGAAAACACAAAGCGGGTGAGGAAGCCATTACCATTTTGGAAATGATGCAGCAAGGCGGGGCAGGAATGGTATTTCATGGCATGAGTGAGGAAGACGTTAACAGGATCATGCAATATCCTTTTAACATGTTTGCCTCTGATGCGGGTATCAGGGCATTCGGCCAGGGAGCACCGCACCCGCGCGGGTATGGTACCAATGCCAGGGTGCTGGCAAAATATGTAAGGGCTGAAAATATTATCACGCTGGAAGAAGCTATCCGAAGGATGACGGCATTGCCTGCACAAAAGTTTCAGTTGAAGGACAGGGGCATCTTAAAAGAGGGTTTTGCCGCCGACATCGTAATATTTGATGAAAATAAAGTGCAGGACCTCTCTACTTTTGAGCGGCCACATCAATACGCTGAGGGGTTTGTCTATGTATTGGTAAACGGGCAACTGGTGGTGGAAGCAGCTAAACATACCGGCATAAGAAGCGGCCATTCCTTGCCGGGTGCCGGTTATAAAATCAATAATAATTGAAAGGTCTTAATTTATCTTTATAATCTAATTTTTAATACAAGTCCTTCTTCAAATGTTCTCTATATTTGAATGCCATATCACGGCTCTCTTAAACAATAAAATTTATGAAAAAACAAGTTCTTTTTCTATGCATCATTTTACAATCAGCCATTTTACCAGCACAAAAAATAATGCCTCTTGGCACACCTGAGGCTGCGGGTTTTTCTTCCCAGCGTCTTCAGCGCATCGATAAGGCAATGAACGAATGGGTAGATAAACAATGGATGAATGGCGCCGCTGCCCTGGTCATCCGCAATGGAAGAATAGTGTATTACAAAGCAGCGGGTTACAATGACCTTGCCAGCAAAACGCCTTTACAAAAAGAAAGCATTTTCAGGATCGCTTCTCAAACGAAGGCCATTACCAGCGTAGCTATCATGATGTTGTTTGAAGAGGGTAAATTATTACTGGATGATCCGGTTTCTAAATATATTCCTGCCTTTAAAAAAGAAATGGTACTGGATAAATTTAATGCAGATGACACTACTTATACAAGCGTGCCCGCCAAAAGGGATATTACTATACGTGACCTGCTTACCCATACTTCCGGTCTCGGTTATGCGCAAATTGGAAGTAAGGAAGCCAATGCCATTTATGCAAAAAATAATATCACGGCCGGAATCGGGGTTACCAATAGTACGTTGCTGGATGCGATGAACCGTTTAGGCGCCTTGCCACTGATGCACCAGCCTGGAGAAAAATTTACCTACGGTCTAAATACCGACCTGCTTGGTTGCCTGGTGGAAGTTATTTCAGGCAGCACGCTCAATGACTTTTTCAGGACCCGGATATTTGAGCCACTGGGCATGAAGGATACTTACTTTTTTGTACCCGAAGAAAAAGCCAGCCGCCTCGTCAATTTATATAAGGAAGACTCATTGGGGCATCTGCAAAAATCTGATGGCAATATGCTCAATGGCCCAACTGTCGTTAATTATCCTTTGATCAAGGGCAACTATTATTCAGGTGGTGCCGGACTTTCTTCTTCCATTTATGATTATGCGGTGTTTTTACAAATGTTGTTAAATGGGGGCAAATACGATGGCAAACAATTACTCAGCCGAAATAGTGTGCGGATGATGACCATGAACCAGATTGGCGATCTAAGCATGGGCGCTGATAAATTTGGTTTAGGTTTCCAGGTAGTTACAGAAAGGGGTAGCGCCCGTACGCCGGCGCAGGAAGGGACTTTCAGCTGGGGTGGCGCTTTTGCAACTTCTTACTGGGTAGATCCCAAAGAAAAAATGGTGATGCTTTTTTACCGCCAGTTACAGGGCGGTACACATGGCGATGTAGTGGAAAAATTCAGGGCGCTGACTTACCAGGCTATTACAGATTAACGTACCGGTAACTATTACAATCAATCCAATTTTTGAACGGGCCTCCTGCTTTTAAGGAGGCTTTTTCTTTGTTTGACCGCGATCTTTTGCAACCGGCGCATAATTCTTTTCTCCGGAATATTTTCTCTGTCGTCGCTTAGCAAAATCGACCAGGGCTTGAGGTCATCGATCCTGGCAAATATCACGTTCAGGATCGCAATTGTTGGCAGGGCCAAAAATATACCCGGCAAGCCGATCAATGTACCGCCGATCACAACGCCCACAATGGTCATCAGTGCATTAATTTTTACTTTGGATCCGACAATTTTTGTCATCAGGAAATTTGCATCGCAAAAGTGAATGATCTCCATACCCACCAGGATCCAAATGATATCGTGCATGTTTGATGAATTGCTTAAGGTCACCAACACTGTAAAAAGCAAACCAGTAAACAAACCGATATAAGGAATGATATTAAGCACCGCTGCAAAAATCCCCAGGAAGATGGCGTATTTAACGCCGATCACTAATAAAAGAACTGAGTTGCAGGTGGCTACAATGGCCATTTCTATTAGTAAACCGGTCATGTACTTTTGAATGATCTGTTTTGATTCGAGCAAAACAAACTGGAGACTTTCCTTGTGTTGGCTGCTAAAAACAGCGAATAAAAACCGCCTGATCAAATGCCGGTAACAAAGGATCAGGAAAGAATAGATAGAGACCATGATAATAAGCACCACAGTTCCTGACAAGGTGAGAAAAGTTTGACCGATGTACTGCCCGCCTGAATTCCTGATCGTATCCTTTGCGTTTTCAATAAAAACCCGTTGTTGCGCAGTAGAAATGTGCAGAGATGTCTCGGCCCAGTGTTGCAAAGTATTGAGGTGCTCGGCCAGGTGTTCCCTGATTGAAGGAATGTCGTTAAAAAAACCAGCCATTTGCGAGGAGAGGAAATACACGACACTTGCAATAATCGCCAGCGCCAAAATAACCGAAATAAGATTTGCCAGCGTTGCCGGTACATACCACTTTTGAAGAAAACCGGTAACGGGCAATAATAGGATTGATAACAGGATAGAAAAATAAATGGGCACCAGCACGCCATGCCCAACATATACAAAAAAACCTATCAGCAAGATCATTAAAAGCTGGTAACTGAGCTTTTGAGAATAGGGTACCGGTTTTATATTGCTCATTATAGTTTGGTTATAGAAATAGAAAATATAGATAGGTTAAAATATGTGCCAGATTTTACTGCAATCATAAGTCCTGACCGGTTGGAATGGTGGGGATTTTATTACTCACCCCTTATCCTGCGTAAAGGTATTTAAATGCCTATATTTTCTACTGGTATAAATTCCAAACTAATGTGCCCTATTTGGGTAAATCATGTTGGCGGGGTTGAATTTCCTGGTTAAGGTTTGGTTAATGCCTAATGGAAGGGCAGCCCGGCTGCAACGCTATTTGACGTTGGTATTAATATTTTGATTATAGTTATAATTGTATGCCATTGTCCAATTGCCTCCCTTCACGTATTTTTCTCTAAACTTTTTATGTATCGCATCGGGTTGTTTAACCCCGTTTACGATCAGTTCATCATTGCTTAACTTATAGGATTTAAGTTCGCTTTTGTCTTTTATGATTTTCTCTTTTATCAGATCGCCGATAATTTTTTCCTGCAGCTTCTTCGATTCTTCCATATCTTTTTTTGCCACCTGCATGTCCTTTTTAGCTTGCTCCATATCTTTTTTCGATTGTTGCATATCTATTTGTTCCTGTGCCATATCTATCTTTGCTTGCGCCATATCCTCCGCCATCTTTTTTTGTTGCAGTTCCATATCTATTTTTTCCTGCTCCATCTTCAGCTTCGATTCTTCCATGTCCTTTTTTGCCTCGTCCATATCTTTTTTACCTTGTTCCATATCCTGCTCCATTTCAAGCTTTGATTTCTCCATTTCCAATTTTGACAGGGCCATTTCTTTTTCAGCCTGGATCATTCCGAGCCTGGATTGCTCCATATCCTTCTTCGATTGTTCCATGTCTTTTTCTGATTGCTCCATGTCTAACTTCATCTGTAACAGTATTTTATCCGTAATAGATTTATAGCCGCTCCACTTTTCAGCCGGCACCTGTTTATCTTCTACATACAATTCTACAACCTTGCCCTTTTCAGTTACAATTTTATATTTACTTCCATCAACGGTGGTGTTGATTGTACCACTCAACAAATGTTTTTCGTTTTTATTCCTGGCCGGAACCGTATCAGCCACTGCAACATTTTGAATACTATTTTCATTGACGGGATTGTCGGTATTGATTGAAACAGTGCTTTTTTCTGCTACCCTTGTTTGCAAATTATTTGAGGCGAAAGCAAAAATAAATATGCTGGTAACGATCATACCTGCTGCTAAAAATTTCTTTTCCATGTTGTTTAATGATTTGTTGTTGTTATAAATAATTCTTTTTACCCGGTTCATTAAATGATTTTTTTCCGTGGCAAAGGCATTGGCCAAGGGCGGCACCAGCCGCATATCTAATCCCTGGAACGCGATCAGCGCATTGATATAATTGCGTTTATCAGCAGTTTGATCAATTGCAATGTCGTCGCAGCAGTTTTCCCTCTCCTGTCTTATTAGTGAAGACACCCATTTTACAGCGGGATTAAAAAAGAATACTATCTCTGTGATATGCTGCAGCATGTTAACCAGGAAATCCTGGCGGCGTATATGTGCCAGTTCGTGTATCAATATTGCTTCCACTTCCTCCACAGGAAGCGAGGTTAGCATACCTGCCGGAAACAAAATAACCGGTTTAAGGTAACCGATTACCGCAGGCATTTTTATTATCCCGGATTGAAGTAACAGGACCCGCCTGTTGATTTGAAGTTCTCTGCACAAATCGTTTTTCCTGTCGACCCAATATTCGCCGGGCGAAAATATTTGCTTCCTTTTTAACTGGTGAACCCCATATAATCCGGCTGTGAGCTGGATGCACCGGAAGGCGATCATTGCGACCCATAGCAGTACGATCCACCCGGCATTGTCATTGAATAAATTTATTGCCTGTGTGACTAATGGGAGATTACCTTTTGCAACAAGAGGGCCAGTGACAGGTTGCAGAACGTTTACCGTTGCGGGTAGCTCCTCCAGTACTTTTACTACCGGTGCTTCTTTAATTATTTGCCTGCAAAATGTTACTGCAGCAACAGCTATAAAAATCAACAGCGCCCCGGTTAACAAATTATAGCGAAGTGCAGGTTTAGCTGTTTTTGTAAAAAAAATAATGCTCCCTGCAAGCATTGCCAATACCATGCCTTGCCAAAGCGAATGGATCAATGTCCAGCTTAGGGCCCGGATAATTTCTTGGTCAAAAAGCAGGTTTGAAAAAAGTAAGTGCATACAATAAATTTTTAGTTCAGTTAACTTTTATCCAACTTGTCCAGCAAATCCTTGATCTCCTGTAATTCCTTTTTAGATGTTTTTTTATTACCCAGTAATTGCATCATCAGGTTGCTGGCCGATCCATTGAACATGGAATCTACAAAACGGTCGAGCAGGAAACTCTTGGTCTTTTGTTCTTCTATAGCGGCAATGTAGATATGTTTCATATTGGTCTCATCTCTCTTCAACATCTTTTTTTCCACCATTATTTGCATCAGCTTTAAAGTAGAAGTGTATTGTACCGCCCGCTTTTGCTCATTCAATGTATCATTTACAAAACGAACTGTCGACGGTCCGCTTTTCCATAGCACCTGTAATATTTCCAACTCCGATTTAGTGGGCTCCATCTTTGAAGCAATTAATTTTTTCTGATTCATAAATTAAAGGTAGGAAATATTTCGTACGAATCAGTACCTAAGTTTATTTTTATATTTTTTTAACATTGCAGAGCCTGTGCTTTAAAAATTAAATAGGCAAGATGTATTTCAATTTTTGCAGCAAGGTGAAAAAAGGTTCAGTATCTTTATCGCACGCTATCCAGGTAAGTAAGTATGAAAAAAAACAGGCAAAGTAACAGCGGCAGGGCTGAAATGATTGCATTATTACCAGGTCTTCTCAGAAAACAGGCTGCAGTACCCGGAACCAAAAAGATAACAGCAGGCTTTGATGGCTTTGTGGATGCCATCGTAAAGGTCATTAAAAACAAACCTGAAAAAAAGCGTCCCTCATTTTTTAATACAAAGAAAGAATTCGGCAATTATATTATTGACAAGGCAGGGACAAGTTTTAGTCTTGAACTGGAGGAACTTACAACCAAACAGGGAGGCAATATGCCAATCATGGCAAACGCCCTTGGCAGGTTAGGCATTGGGGTAAATTGTATAGGCGCCCTGGGTTATCCGCAACTGCACCCGGCATTTAAAGATATGTCTGCCAATTGCAGCCTGCATAGCTTTGCTGATCCGGGAATTTCTACAGCGGTTGAATTCAATGATGGTAAAATTATACTTGGCCAGATGAATACGCTGAACAATGCCGGGTGGCAAAATATCAAAGACAGGATCGGGATGAGGACGCTCACTGACCTTTATAAAAAAAGTGATTTGCTTTGCATTGTCAATTGGGCCGAAATCGATACTTCTTCGGAAATTTGGCAAGGGTTACTGGAAGAGATACTGCCAACATATAAATCGCCCGTTCAAAAACAAACCGCATTTTTTGATTTGTCGGATTGCTCAAAAAGAAGTCCCCGATCAATAAGCGGGATGCTGGGTCAACTCAGTAAATTCAGTCGTTTTACCAATGTAATACTGGGGCTCAACCAAAATGAAGCCCGGCTTATTTACCAGGTATTATATAAAAATACAACCGAAAAGGGACTGGCTTTTTTAGGTGAAAAAATTTTTGATAAGCTTGCAATTGATACCCTTGTACTGCATTCTTCGAAGGAAGCGATCGCTATAAATAAGGAAGCCTGGTATACCTGTAAAAGTTTTTTTGTAAAGAAACCAACCATATCTACCGGTGCAGGAGATAATTTCAATGCAGGTTTTTGCGCCGCCCGGCTGATGGAATTAAACATGGAATCAACGCTTATCTTTGCCGGCGCAGTTGCTGGAATTTATACCCGGACGGGCAGGAGCCCGGAGCTTACAGACGTAATTAATTTCCTTGAAAATAAACCTTCCTAAATACCCGGTATGCAATTAAATATTTATAAAGATTATGAAGCGCTCTCGAACGATGCTGCGGAAATTATCCTGGCGGCAGTAAAGGCCAATCCAACTGCAGTGCTATGCCTGGCAACCGGCGACACACCCAGGTTTACTTATAAATTACTCGCAGAAAAAGCCATAGAAGAAAAGGTAGACTTTTCCGGTTGTTCCCTGATCGGGCTGGATGAGTGGGTTGGTATTTCGTCGGGGAGCGAAGGCGATTGCCGGCTTTTTCTTGAACGCCTTGTTATCGCCCCATTGAATATACCGGCATCCCAGGTACATTTATTCAATGGTCTTGCAACCGATATGGATGCAGAATGTAGCAATATGGACCAGGCCATTGCGGCAAAAGGCGGTATCGACCTGATGCTGGTAGGCGTCGGTTTAAACGGCCATATTGGTTTCAATGAACCCGGTATTTTGACCGATCTGTATGCACATGTGATCAACCTCCAGGAGATCACCCAATCAATTGGTCAAAAATATTTTAATGAGGCCGTCGCTATAAAACAAGGCATCACCCTGGGATTTAAACATGTATTGCAAAGCAAAAAACTGATCATGATGGCAAATGGTGAAAAAAAAGCAGCCATCATGCAAAAGGCGGTCGAAGAAGAAATAAGTAGCCTAGTTCCAGCAAGTATAATAAGAACCCATGCTCAGTCGTGGGCAATGCTGGATGAGGCCGCAGCAGCTTTGATCAACCTGCAGATCCTTCCGGACGATGTAGTGGTGGGCCATAATTTTAGTAACTCATAATTCAATAAATACTTTTTGCCAAACCGAAATAGAAGGGCCATTACAGCTACCCGGTTATTAACTATTGGATAACAGCATGCTTACGATTGCACCTGTTAAGCTTTAAGCTGGCATGTACTTTGACCGCTACTTCACAATAACTTAAAAAAATAAAGCAATGAACACCAACAGACTTTCAGACACGATTGCTACTGCACTAAATGATCAAATGACAAAGGAGGCGCACGCTTCGCAGATCTATCTATCTTATGCCGCCTGGGCCGACAGCCAGGGGTTTGGCGGGATCGCTAATTTCCTTTTCAGGCACGCCCAGGAAGAGCGGAACCACATGATGAAATTATTGGAGTATATTTTAAAAAGAGGGGGTAAGGTAAAAGTAACCGCTATACCGGCACCACCTCCTGACCCCACCAATGTCAATAACTGTTTTGAAAAAGTATTTGAACACGAGGTTGACAACACCACTGCTGTCTATAAATTGGTAAAGATGTGTCTTACCGAAGAAGACTGGGCCACCTGGAATTTTATGCAATGGTTTGTAAAAGAACAAACAGAAGAAGAAACCCTTGCCCTGAGTTTATTGGATAAGGTAAAGATTGCAGGCGGCGAGAAGATCAATAGCGATGCATTGTACTCTCTTGACCGTGACCTGGAAAAAACGCCGGATGACGCGAGACTTGCGCAGGATGTAACGGCTGAAAATCCTTAGTTGAGTTATTTTTTTCATTTTTATTGCAACATCTCCCCAACGGGCTTAAACGTGGGAAGATGTTGCAATTAATGAAATGCAGTGTGTGGCGAAGGATAAATGACAATTACTCAGAAGGAATGGGCCCATAGTTAAATTCGTACCTATCGTGAATTCGTGGCAATTAAATTTTTTGTAAGCATTTGTGGCAATCATCATTCCGTTAAAAAAGCCTTTAGCGCCTTATTCGGCCTGCCATCATCACCCCAGGCGCTCAGGCCATAGTGGCTCCAGCTTCTTGCGCCTTCCGGTTCCCAATAAATTAATCCAAGGCCCTTGCCATTGGGTACCGCTTTTACTTTCTTTTTTACAGCGATCAGCATATCGTATGTGTTCTGCACTTTAGTATCTTCTCCTCCCACTTCCACTACCATTACCTCCTTGCCATACCTGGAAGCCATGTCATTCAAATTGTTTCCCAGGTCATCAATTGACAAGGTATAATCCGGGTTGCCTTTAAGCCAGAAAGGATAATACGACAACCCTATCACATCAAATTTTGCTCCATGCGCCCGGGCGCTATCGAACCAGGCCCTGAACCGTTCATTGTTGTTCCCCTGGTCCACATGAAGAATTACTTTTGTCGCCGGACTAACTGCTTTTATCGCCTCATAGCCTTTATTGATCAGCTGCGCTAACCCTGTCCAGTTGGAAGTGCTGCCTTCGGGATAGATCATACCACTGGCCGTTTCATTGCCTACCTGCACCCATTCCGGCGTTATATTGCTTGCTTTAAGCGCCGTCATTACATCGAAAGTGTAATCATATAAGTCTTTTAACAGCCGCGGAAAATCATGCCCCTCCCAGGCCTTCGGTTTTTTTTGCTTGGCAGGGTCGGCCCAGCTATCGCTGTAATGGAAGTCGATCATAACTTTCATGCCCCATTTTTTTGCCCTCACCGCCATGGCAACTGTTTCTTCTTTACTGCAATGCCCGCTGGCCCGGTCATTGGAAGGATCTACCCATGTTCTTAACCGGATCGTATTTATACCATGGTCTTTTAATATCTTAAAACAATCCTGTTCCTTTCCTGCATCGTCATAAAATTTGTAACCGGTGGCTTCCATTTGTGGCAGCCAGCCTACATCGGCACCCTTTACAAAATCATTATTTTGTGTTTGGGAAAATGATTGTTTTACGAAGCCTGCCGTAAATATCATAACGGAAAAAAATACAAAAATTACCCGGGTGGTTGAAGATGCCATTTTTGAAATATTGAAATTACGTAATCCGATACCTGGTAATTAACAACCAATGTTGATCACTGCATTTCTACCAGGAAGGTTACCGGTTGCCTGCGATAAGCATTTACTTTTCGCCCATATTGAATCGCCGGGATCCATTTCGGACCTTGTCTGATGATCCGGATCACTTCTTTTTCCATGCCGAAGCCAAAGTTGGTTTCCGCGGATATCCCGCTCAGACTGCCATCTTTGGTTACAATAAATCTTACGAAAACCTGGTAAGCCCCTACCGGAGCGCCCCGCTTTACGGGGATCGCCGGGTCAAGATATTTTTGAAGATAGGTGATCCAGCCCTCGGTACCACCGGGAAAAGAAGCCTCCATTTCTTCCCTGGTGAAAAGTGAATCAAGCTTTACCTTCCCCAGTGAATCATATGTTTTCATAATACCCGCTTGTCCTTTAAAGAATACTTCCTGAGACAAAACCCCTTTGTCATCGTAACTGACAGTGCTGTACGTATCAGCAAGACTATCCTTAAATGAATAATAACTCAACCCGCCGTTTTTGTTATGATTAAAACCCACCTCCCTGACAGCTGCATCATCTTTGTAAATGATTGAATCGGTTTTAAAGCCCAATGTATCCCACTTTTGCCAAAAGCCGTTTTTTTGATCGTTTACATAGTCACCCTGCTCCCTTAACTTTCCATTTTTATAATACCGGGTGAATTGTCCTTCGAATGCTGCTAAAGTAGAGTCCGTATAATGGGCAGACATAAACAAATTACCTTCCTCTTTACCAAAATAATCAAGCCTGAATATTCCATTTTCAATTAATCCCTTTCCTACTATCACCGCATCGGCTTTATTTGCGGCGGCAAGGCGATTATCAAAATAATAAACATATTTGTAATCCTGGCCCTTACAAATATTCATCAAACAACTCATGGCGATTATCCATACAGAAAAAGATTTTCTCATAAAAATAGTATTCAGGTTTAAGTGCGGAAGAATATATCTTCAAGATAAATTATTTCCCCGTCCTGCAAAAAACTGTTTGCTTCGCTATTTTACTGTAGAACAATAAAATTTAAATAGTTAATCGATAAGGTATTAAATTCGACCGGTAAAAATGTGCGATTGATAAATTTTACCATTCAGTTTAAAATTAAAAAAGCTCACTTAAAAAATAACGACATGATAGTTTTAATAAATCAACGGCGCTCTTTTTTATTGCCGTTCCTGTTTTTGTTAGTCATCTCACAAACCGCAGGCGCCCAATCCGGCATTGATAAGATACTGCCTGTGCGGGCCTTTTGTATTGGTGCACCTAAAACTCAAAACCTGGAAAGGTTTGTAAAATTTATCAATGAAGAACTACCGGACAACAAGGTGAATACGCTGATACTCAGGATAGATTTTAATTACCAGTACGAAAGCCATCCCGAGTTGCGGGACAGCATCGCACTTTCCAAAGAAGATGTCAAACAGTTGGTAAATGCCTGTAAGCAAAATAACATCCGCCTTATCCCGCAAATCAATTTATTGGGCCACCAGTCATGGGCAAGTAAAACAACCAACCTGTTGAAATTATATCCTGAATTCGATGAAACACCGCATGTACTAATGCCGGAAATTTACACCTGGCCAAACGTGGACAGCTTATATTGTAAAAGCTATTGCCCGCTGCATCCGGAAGTGCATAATATAATTTTTGACCTGGTAGATGAAATTTGTGATGTATTTGAAACGAATGCTTTTCATGCCGGTATGGATGAAGTTTTTTATATCGGGAACGACAAGTGCCCGAGGTGTTCGGGAAAAGATAAAGCCGAATTATTTGCTGGAGAAGTTAACAAGATCCGCAACCACCTTGCCTTGAAAAAAAGGCAATTATGGATCTGGGGCGACCGCCTGCTCGATGGCAGAAGTACCGGCATAGGCGAGTGGGAAGGTAGTTTCAACAATACGCACAAAGCAGTTGACCTGGTAGCAAAAGATGTAGTTATATGCGACTGGCATTATGACAAAGCGGAACAAACGGCTGTTTATTTTGCAGGAAAAGGATTGAGTGTAATCACTTCCACCTGGCGCACGCCGGCGGTAGCGATTACGCAAACACAGGATATGGTTAAATACAGGAAGTCTGCAAAACCTAAAATAAAAAACAGGTACCAGGGCGTAATGCAAACCATCTGGACTAACCCGGACTCGTTTTTAGATGAATATTACGCGGCGAAACTGGTGGGGACTACAGAAGGAAATACGCAGGCAAATTGTTTTAAGGCGCTGGCTGCAGAAATGAATAAATTGAGTACAGCGTCAAATAATTAATTGAATTACCGTATCGGATCATCGATGATTTTTAATAAAATCTTTATTGCATACTCTTTTCCTTGACCGGCCTGGAATTACAATTATTCCCAAATAAGTATTACATACCGGGAGGGATAAAATATCGCCAGCATAACGCATAGTTAGTGTTTGCAAGAAAACGCTGAAAACCTTTACAGACAATGGATTGTGAAGATTTTTCCTGTTGAATATTATTAATCTGAAACTAAAGAAATGGCCTAAAATAAAATATTGCTGATCTGTTTATTAAAAGGCATTTAAGTGTGGCCACTATTTGATCTGCTTCATCAGTAACCGGGTTAGCTGCCTTTCGTTGGTTCGGTTCCGATGAAATCGGAATTGAAAAAATGCGCAGCCTATTTTTTCAAAGAAGCAAAAACAGCAGCGTTCCGGTTACGCAGCCTGCCGG
>JBDSLD010000149.1:0-2677 GCA_039916545.1 Ferruginibacter sp. | reverse complement strand
ACGCAGGGCATTGATTTATACACCACCCGGCTATTCAAAAAAGAAGAAATATCCTGTGCTCTTTCTATTGCATGGCATTGGTGGCGATGAAAAAGAATGGCTGAACGGGGGTAAGCCCCAGGTGATTTTAGATGACCTGTATGCTGACGGTAAAATTGAGCCTATGATTGTAGTGATGCCAAATGGCAGGGCGATAAAAGATGACCGTGCTACGGGAAATATTATGGCTCCCGATAAGGTGCAGGCATTTGCAACCTTTGAAAATGACTTACTGAAAGATTTGATTCCTTTTATTGAAAAAAAGTATCCTGTAATAGCCGACAGAGAACACAGAGCAGTGGCAGGCCTTTCAATGGGTGGCGGCCAATCCCTGAATTTTGGCCTGGGCAATCTTGATGTATTTGCCTGGGTGGGTGGTTTTTCGTCTGCGCCAAATACAAAAACACCAGAAGAATTGGTACCAAATCCGGCCTTGACAAAAAGCAAATTAAAGTTGCTGTGGCTTTCCTGCGGCGCCAGTGATGGTTTAATCTCTTTCAGCAGAAGGCTTCATGTGTATTTAGAGAAAAACGATGTGCCACATATCTATTTTATAGAACCCGGTGTGCACGATTTTAAAGTGTGGAAGAATGGCTTATATATGTTTTCGCAGTTAATATTTAAACCGGTTGACCAATCAACCTTTTCAAAATATGCTGTTGCAGGCGCTCCCGCCTCCAGTAATATCCGCAATGCGCCTTACCCACAAATATTGCCGGATAGCAGGGTGATATTTAATGTAAAAGCACCTGAGGCGAAAAAGGTACAGATTGATCTTGGAAAAAAATATGACCTTGTGAAAGACAATACCGGTGCCTGGGCAGGTACCACAGATTCCATCAGCGAAGGCTTTCATTACTACTCATTACTGATAGATGGTGTGGCTGTAGCAGACCCTGCCAGTGAAACATTTTATGGTATGGGAAGAATGGCCAGTGGCATAGAAATACCTTTTGCCGGCGGCGCTTATTATGCCTTGCGTAACGTTCCCCATGGCGACATCCGGATTAAAAAATACTTTTCTTCTGTTACCAATTCCTGGAGACAACTGTATATTTATACGCCACCGGGATATGATTCCAACACGCTTGCTAAATTTCCTGTGCTGTATATTTTGCATGGTGGTGGCGAAGATGAAACTGGCTGGGCTACCCAGGGTAAAACGGATTTGATCATTGATAACCTTATTGCTGCCAAAAAGGCTACGCCTATGATCGTTGTAATGCCGGATGCCAATATTGGCGGTGGTGGTTTCAGCGCCAGTGGTATAGAAGGTTCTTTAAAGGCATTTGAATCGGAAATGAAAAAGGTGATCATTCCATTTGTTGAGAAAAGTTACCGCACCCTTCCCGGTGCAGATAATCGTGCACTGGCCGGCCTTTCACTTGGAGGTATGCATACGCTTTACACAGGTATAAGAAATACCGATATGTTTGCCCACCTGGGTGTGTTCAGTTCTGGCTGGATAGTGCCGATGATGAACGACCTGGCAGACGGGCAATATGATTATATAAAAACCAATACCGGTAAAATAAATAATGATCTTAAAACATTCTTTTTTTCCGAAGGGGGCCCGGAAGACATTGCTTATAAAAATGGCCAGATAATGCTCGAAAAACTGGAAGAACTGAAAATAAAACACACCTATTCTGAGTATCCCGGGGGCCATTCCTGGCCAGTTTGGAGAAATAACCTGTACAATTTTGCACAGCTGCTTTTCAGGTAATTCTATTGAAGATAATTTTTTGCTAAGCTGTAGTCGTTTTTAAAACATCATGTTTAAATGAGATACGAACGCGTTGTCTTTATATTTTTATTTACTATACAAATAATTACAAAAAATTATTGCCCGGCAAAAATTTAGCAATGATTTTTCATCATTAGAAAAAGCCAACCCGGCACCCGAATGGTTTAAAGATGCCAGGTTTGAAATATACTTTCATTGGGGTGTTTATTCCGTTCCGGCATTTGCCAACGAATGGCAAGCTGCGACATGTACATAAAAAGCTCGAATGAAAACAAACACCACACAGAAGTGTACGGTGATCCTTTTGAGTGCACCTATGCTAATTCTATTACCGGTGCAAAAGACAAGCAGGGGAATTTTGTGCAGTTCGCGCCAAAATTAAAATCAAAGGGAAAGCAGGCCAACATACATTGACACTGGCCATCGACAATCGCGGTGTTCAGGTTGACAAAATGGTTTTTGAAGAAATGAAATGACAAAACAGTAAACGTATTTAAAAGGAATAATAATTAATAACGATAAGCCATAAACCAGTTAAAATTATTGGCCAGGTTTTTCTAAAAGATTTGGATTGCAAAAAAGGAAAGAAGATATTGCACGTACGAATTGTAAAATCAGGCAATATCGATTTTGCCTATTGGGGTGTTTAGCATGCTTACACTAATAACCCCCTGGGCGGTTTGGCGAAAGATCGGTACAATTTTGCCCAATATTTTTAGACAGAACAAAAAATATTTTCAAACCAACCCCGGGTTTAAGCAGGGTTATTCTTTATTTATCGTCAAATCGAACTTGTAAGCGTTCTTATATGTGTTTAAAAAACCTTTATAAAATGAAAAAAAGCAAATCATTCCTTTTTCTCTTTTTGCTGTGTGGCTTAGCAGCAAGTAT
>JBDSLD010000148.1:0-5351 GCA_039916545.1 Ferruginibacter sp. | reverse complement strand
ATTAAGTGGTACTGGTGCTGAAGTAAGCAGAACTACCGTGCTTACCGGCCCAACAAAAAAGCTGGGGATGAATTCGGATTTTACGCCCTTCGACCAGATTGTGCTTGACCCGGAACTTACCGCAAATTCGCCCGTCAATCAACGTTTTTATACCGGGATGGATTGCTACATACATTGCATAGAAAGTTTAACCGGTACTTACCTCAATGAATTTAGCAAGAGCTACGGTGAAAAAGCTTTGCAACTTTGCCGAGATGTATATGTAAATAAAGAAGGCTGGGATGAACTAAGCGACGATAAATTAATGATGGCTTCCTATGCGGGTGGCATGAGCATCGCCTACTCACAGGTAGGGGTAGCCCACGCAGTGAGTTATGGCCTTAGTTATTTGCTGGGAACAAAACACGGCATTGGCAATTGCATCGTCTTCAATCATCTTGAAGAGTATTATCCCGAAGGTGTAAAAGAATTTAAATACATGGTAGAGAAAAACCAAATCGACATCCCCAAAAACATTTGCGCAAATCTTACCGATGAACAATTTGATAAAATGATTGATGTTTCATTAGTAATGAAGCCGCTCTGGGAAAATGCGCTTGGTAAAGACTGGGAAAAAATAATTACCCGGCCAAGGCTCAGAGAACTTTATGAACGATTATAAACTTTCGCAATAATTATGCTCCGGTTTTGTTCCTGATACAAATAAAAAAAATCAAAACGTGCCCGCTCTATTAAGGCCCGTTTACGCATCAAATAACAAAACCCTACCTTTGCTGCCTACACCATACAAGTATACGGCAAGTTGTAAGCCGATATGGTAAAAAATTTCCCTCGCTGTTTCAGAAAATGCAACGTCTTTTCCAGCCTTATTAAAAAATAAACTATTCAATGCCATTTAGAAAATTAGAGTTAATTGAGCCTATCCTTAAAGCGTTGGCAGAAGAAGGATATACTACACCTACGCCCATTCAGCAACAATCTATACCGCTGGTTTTGGAAAGACGTGATTTACTGGGTTGTGCACAAACCGGCACAGGCAAAACAGCAGCATTCGCCATCCCAATTTTGCAGATTTTACACCAGGAAAAAGAACAGGAACGCGGCCGCAAACAAATAAAAGCGCTTATACTCACCCCTACCCGTGAACTCGCCATCCAGATCGATGAGAGTTTCGCAGCTTACGGAAAATATACCAGCCTCACTCATGCTGTAATATTTGGCGGAGTTTCGCAGTTACACCAAACCAATCAACTTAGAAATGGTGTAGATATTTTAGTAGCAACACCCGGCAGGTTGCTCGACCTGATGAGCCAGGGATTTATTGGCCTGCAGCAATTAAAGATATTTGTGCTGGATGAAGCAGACAGGATGCTTGACATGGGTTTCATTCATGATGTAAAACGTGTGATTATTAAATTACCGGCTAAAAGGCAAACACTTTTTTTCTCGGCCACGATGCCACCTGAGATCCAAACACTCGCAAATGTGTTGCTGACCAACCCGGCAAAGGTTGCTGTAACACCAGTGTCTTCTACAGTTGATGCAATTGATCAGAGCCTATTTCTGGTCGATAAAAACAATAAACCCGGGTTACTTTTATACCTGCTAAAAAACGAAAAGATCGTTACAGCGCTGGTATTTACCCGTACCAAGCATGGCGCAGATAAGGTGGTGAAAATTTTGCATAAAGAAAATATCACCGCAGCTGCAATACACGGTAATAAATCGCAAAATGCCCGGCAGCACGCTTTAAACAGTTTTAAAGAAGGAAAATTAAGGGTTCTGGTGGCTACAGATATCGCCGCAAGGGGAATTGATATTGATGAGCTTACCCATGTAATCAATTTCGAATTACCCAATGTGCCGGAAACCTATATTCACCGAATTGGCCGTACCGGTAGGGCGGGCAATACTGGTATCGCATTCTCTTTTTGCGATGGGGAAGAAAGAGACGAATTGAGGGATATCCAAAAACTGATTGGCAAAAATATACCTGTTATCGATAGCCATCCTTTTCCTTTAAGTGCTGGTAATTTTGTTCCGCAGGTAGCCGGAGCCAAAAGGCCGATGTTCAAAAAACAAGGAAATAATTTTCATTCCTCCGATAGAGGTGGAAGAAGAGGTTACGGAACACAACGCACAGGAAATAAATAAATTTCGAAGGCAAAACAAAGAACGGGTGGTAACCAATAAAAGATCATTTCTCCCCGCAAACAATTCTGTTACAGCGAGCCGGCTTAGTGCAAATATTTTTATAATTCACCTCACCGAAGTATTTAACTTCGGTTTTTTTACGTCCTTTAAAAAAGAGCCGTTGGCGCTTCAACTTTTTCAATCATTTTTTTATGCGCACCCGTAAATACATTTCTTATTTATTTAACCCGCTGGAGCTGGTTCGTACGAAGAAGATTTTGCAGGTAAACCCTACTGTTGCGGCATCAAGGCAAGAGCCTGAACACACGAAATTATTTGTATACGAGTACGATGAACGCCATATCGAAGAAAAAGAACTTAAGGATACCGCATCCTGCTTTGCCTATAAAGAATCGCGAGGCATTACCTGGCTCAATGTTGATGGGTTGCGCAAAGCCGATGTGGAAGCTATTTGTAATAAATACGGAATACATTACCTGATCACAGAAGATATCCTTAGTATTGGTCAGCGGCCTAAAATGGATGAGATTGATGGTTTGCTTTTCTGCCTGCTCAATATGATGTATTTCAATGACAGGGACGGCGCAGTGGAGATTGAGCAGATCAGTATCATATTAGGTAAAAATTTCGTGATCAGTTTCCAGGAAGACCAAACAAGGGATGTATTTAACCCCCTCAGGGAAAAACTGAAAATCTCAGCAAGTAAAATACGGAACAATGGCGCCGACTTTTTATACTACTCGCTAATTGACATGATCGTTGATAATTATTATGTGGTGATGGAAAAATTAGGTGACCAGATTGAGAATCTGGAGGAAGATATTGTGCGATATTCCAATAAACGAAGTCTGGCCCAGATAAGCAGGCTCCGAAAGGAAATGATTATTCTAAAACGAAGTGTTGCGCCGGTGCGGGAACTGGTAAATGGAATATTGCGTAGTGAAAGCGAACTGATCGACGAAAAAACAGCAAAATATTTCAAAGATGTATATGATCATATTGTGCAGGCCAACGACCTTGCCGAAAACTATCGTGATATGATGATGAACTTACACGACCTGTATCTCAGCAATGTAAATTTAAAAATGAACGAGGTGATGAAGGTAATGGCGATCGTTACCTGTTTACTCGCACCGGCAACGGTTATAGGTGGTATTTTTGGAATGAACTTCGAAGCAATTCCGCTGCTACACAACAGATGGGGCTTTTTTATTTCAGTAGGGCTGATGTTGTTTATACCACTGGCCATGCTGCGGAAGTTTAAGAAGCAGGGTTGGTTTTAATGGCTCAATACTACTTACATAGCAATTATGTTTCTATACTATCCGGTGCAATCGTAAAACTTGTGATACTAAAGCTTAACTATTTCCTACTAGCCTTACCATTGTTTTTTGCCTGCGAGGCACCCTTACAAAATACTTTTACAAATAAACCTGCCGGTATGAACAATTACGAGTTAATGCGGAATTGGCCTAAACTGCCCAGCAGTTTACTGTTAGGCAACCCAACAGGGATTGCTTTAGATACCCACCACAACATTTTCATCTTTCACCGGGCAAATAGAAAATGGCCCGTTATTGGATCAATGCCAAAGGATTATATTTCAGCAAAAACTATCCTGGAACTTGATAGAAATACAGGAGAATTGTTGAACATTTGGGGAGAGAACTTTTTTATTATGCCCCACGGTTTAACGGTGGATGTTGATAATAATATTTGGGTCACTGATGTAGGATTGCACCAGGTTTTTAAATTTAGCCATAGCGGAAAACTATTGTTGCAATTGGGAGAGTCCAAAGTTGCCGGAAACGATTCTGGTCATTTTAATCGCCCTACCGATGTTGCTGTTACAAAGGATGGTTCTTTCTATGTGAGTGACGGGTATGGAAATAGCAGGATTGTAAAGTTTTCAGCAACCGGTAAATACTTATTCGAATGGGGCAAAAAAGGAGACAGGGATGGTGAATTTAATTTGCCACACGCCGTTGATTTAGACGAAAAAGAAAATGTTTATGTAGCAGACCGGGAAAATAACCGGGTACAGGTTTTTGATTCAACCGGAAAATTTATAACCGCATGGAAGCGCAATGATTTTGGTAAGATCAGTAGTGTTGTATTTGATAAAATAACAAAAGGATTTGTTGCTGTGGATTTCTCTACGGCATGGTTTGGTTTAAAACACAATGGATCCGATATCATCCTTTTTGATTCAGCGGGAAATGTCACCGACAAGTTTGGAAAGAATTTGCTAAAAAAAGAAGGGGTAAAATGCTGGTACCATAATGTGGTGATAGATGACCAGGGCGATATCTACGTTACTGATATACTGGGAAACACGATTCAAAAATTCAGGAAATTGGGCACTGTTAAGTAAGACAGCTATAAAGTTCTCCTTCCTGTTAAAACTCCGTTACAGAATTCTTTGAACAGCTTCTCTGGCATTTATAAATCGCTCATCATAATTTCCTTTGATAATTGCCCACGGCACCTCTTGATTCACCATAATGTCTTTGTAGTGATGAAATAGTTTTTCCCTTGTTGTAAGGTCAGGGTACTCTCTTAACTCATCTTTCACCCAGGGGAGATCAATATCACAAAGCAAATACAGGTCATACTTTCTTGTAACGATTTGATTTAAGATCCAGTGATCGCATTGGTCGAAAACAAATTCGCTCCATACTTTTAACACGTTCATATCTGTATCAATAAATACCGGTGTTGAAGAAGAAGGATTTGTGGAGGAAGCTATCTCATCATGATAGATCTCGCCAACTGTCGGGGAAAAAATAGCAGCTGCTGATGAAACAAGGGTATCCTCAAGCGCTAACTGTCCTTTGGCCATAATCAATAAGTCATCGAAACTGTATTGCATGCCATTTTGTAAAAGATATTTACGCGCATATTCGTTTACCCATAAGGTTTTATAATGTATAGCCAACTGCTCACACAAAGTGCTTTTGCCTGTGCTTTCTGGTCCGAGTATGACAATTTTTTTGATCATAAAGCTAGGGCCCAACCGGGTTTTGAGGCAATAATCTTTTTATACACCACGCAGTCTTTATGGTGCGCACCGGGCAAATAACCCGTACTCAATAAAAACTCATTTACAATTTCTCCACCTGTAAACCGAAAGGTCTTTTTGAATAACAATGTCCATTCCACACGGGTTTTAGGGTGATGGTGGTTAAGCCAATTTT
>JBDSLD010000147.1:0-14042 GCA_039916545.1 Ferruginibacter sp. | reverse complement strand
AAGCAACTGACTACAGATGCTATTGGCGTATTGACCCTGGAACAGGTGAATGCCGCGCCTACACTGAATACGGTAGAAACCGCAGTAAGTTCTTCTTACGAGATGCTTTCCAACAGGCTGAACATATTGGCTCAATGGGATTGGGGCGGCGGACTGGTCTTTCAAAATGACCTGGTATTGCAGGACATCGCTTCCGATGACATGGAAAAGAAATGGAACGCGGATGGCGACCAGCCCTGGATGGACGAGATCAATAACTTTACATTTACGTCTACCAACGGCGGTCCGAATGGTTTATGGAAATATGATTACGAAGGTATTAAAAGGATCAACCTTGCCATCGTTTTCTTAACAAACCCGGAGATCGAAACTATTACTGGTATTACCACCGAAAGAAAAAATCAACTGCTCGGTGAAGCATATTTCTTAAGGTCCTATTATTACTTTTCCCTTGTAACAAATTTTGGCGACATCCCCTTGATCGTGGCACCGGTAAAGACTTACCAGGAAGCTTTTGAAGTTGCGGTGAGGGCCAATAAAACCCTTGTCTGGGATAAAATAAAAGCCGACCTGGCATTAGCAAAACCATTATTGCCCAATACCAAATATACTTCGTCCACCGAAAAGTGGAGGGTATCAAAAGGTGCTGTGATCGCACTGCAGGCAAAGGCAGCTTTATACACACAGCAGTGGGCAGAAGTGGTCACTTTTGTGTCTGAACTGGAAGGTCTTGGCTTTTACAGTTTAAATGCCAATTACTTCAGCAGTTTCAGCGCTGCTACGGAGTTTGCAGAAAATGAAGTTATTTTTTCTTATGATCACCAAAGCAACCAAACGCCCAGAAAGGGAGATGGTATCTGTGCGCCGCTGGACTGGGGATTTTTTGCACCCAGCGCTGATTTTCTAAGTGCTTTTGAAGCCAATGATCCACGTAAGGTCTATACTGTAAATGCGCCAAAACAATGGGTAAATAAATTATTGGGAAGTTTGGATGGCACTTACAAGGGCAACGATGATGCACCTACCAATAAAGTGTACATACGCATGGCGGATGCCTTGCTTTGGAAAGCGGAAGCGTATATTGAAACAGGTGATTTGCCTGCTGCAATTGCCATTATCAACCAGGTAAGGGCGAGGGCAAGGACAACAGTCGATGCAACCGGCGCTACACCTCCTGCAGGTACTTTGCCAGACAGGTCTGTTTCAACCGATAAAGCAACGGTTAAAGGATGGCTGGTATCAGAAAGAAGGGTAGAACTGGGTTTTGAATCTCAAAGAATGCTCGATCTGAAGAGGTGGGGAATCGCAAAGGCAGTCATGACCGCACATGGAAAAAATTTCCAGGACAAGCACATGCTTTATCCAATACCACAGGGTGAAATTGACGCATCAGCAGGAACACTTACGCAGAATCCCGGATATTGATATTGTTGAATAATGGTTAACCCGGCTTTGGTATAAAGTTGATATTGCCATGGCAATATGATCCGGCAAATCAGATTTGGGTTAACCTTTTTTCTATCAATGGCCATTATAAAAATGGATCAGGGCCAATATGATTAAGGGTTACGCATCTTATTAAATTATTGATCCTTGCTATAAATTTTTTTGGACAAGCGGTTGTTTTTCAATTGGGCATAGTTGTGTCACTCACTTGTACCACATACCAATAAGCAGCTTTTCCCACGTTGTACCGATGCCTGTATATCAATTTAATTGATCGGTTTTTTAACGGCGACGACTTAAAACCATTATATGAAAGACATAGCGAAACGCTTTGCCCGGAACCCATTGCTATCACCGGCTGATCTAAAGCCGAGTACGGATGGTCTTGAGATAACCTGCCTGCTAAACCCGGGTGTATTTCAGTACCAGGGCAAAACCTGGCTGATCGTACGGGTAGCGGAAAGGCCTGCGCAAAAAGAAAATATCATCTCTTTTCCCATACTAACCGGAACGGGTACAACAAAAATTATCGAAATACCAAAAGACGACCCGGAATTAAAAGCAACCGATGCGAGGGTCATCAATTATAAAGGCGTTGATTACCTGACCACGCTATCTCACCTGCGTTTGGTATGCAGCGATGATGGCATTCATTTTTATGAATCCGAAGGATATGGCTCACTAGTAGGGGAGGGTATTTTACAAACCTTTGGCATAGAAGATTGCCGGGTTACCTTTCTTGAAAATAAATACCACCTCACTTTTACAGCCGTGTCAGGCAATGGCGTTGGCGTTGGCCTGCGAACCACCACTGACTGGAAGAATTTTCAATCGCATGGCATGATGTTGCCGCCGCACAATAAGGACTGTGCCATTTTCGATGAAAAGGTCAATGGGAAATATTATGCCTTACATCGCCCAAGCAGTGTTGACATTGGCGGTAATTATATCTGGTTGGCAGAATCCCCTGACGGCATATATTGGGGCAATCACCAATGCCTGGTAACCACCAGGGAAGGTGCCTGGGACAGTGCGAGAGTAGGCGCAGGTGCGGCGCCGATAAAAACCAGCCAGGGCTGGCTATCGATCTACCATGGCGCCAATCACCAGCACCAATATTGCCTCGGCGCTTTTTTGATGGACCTTGATGAACCTTCAAAAGTGATTGCCCGAACGGAGGTGCCGATCATGCAGCCCTCGACGGACTATGAGTTAAGTGGATTTTTCGGTAACGTAGTATTTACCAATGGTCATGTGGTAGATGCGGATGGCGATACCATCACCGTTTATTATGGTGCTTCAGACGAGTTTGTATGCGGGGCACATTTTTCCTTAAAAGAAATTTTATCATTATTAAAATTTAATCATGCCTAATAAACTGCAAATAGAAGTTGATCATTTCAAAAGTCAGCCGCACAATTTCCGCATACTTATCCTAACCAATCTCGTGTATGCGTTGGTGTTACCTGTAATTGATATTTTCGTGGCGGCCTATGTTATGCGGAATTCCAATGATCCCACCAAAGTGGTAATATACCAGCTCACCATTTATACAGGCATTCCACTTACATTTTTATTGAACGGGTTTTTACTGAAGCATATTAATATCCGGAAATTGTATTCAGCCGGAATGATGCTCAGTGGCGTATCGATGATGATCATGATGTCGCTAAAGACACTTGACCTGGTAGGCATCGGCTTTGCAGGTATCACCATGGGGTTATCCTTTGGCTTTTACTGGGCCAACCGCGACTACCTGGCGCTTGCTATCACAAATGACGGCAACAGGAATTATTATTATGGCCTGGAGACTTTTTTTTATACAATTATCGCAGTAGTTATTCCGGTCACCATCGGCTGGTTCATTGAATCGAAAGGCGGAGATGCACAGATACACACAGCCTACCTGGTTATCACAGGTGTGGTATTTTTGATCACCATCGTTGCATCCATCGTTTGCTTCAGGGGTACGTTTCAAAATCCTGCGCAAAAGCAATACGTGTTCTTTAAGTTTCATCCTCTTTGGTATAAGTTATTATCGTTGGCGCTGTTGAAGGGACTGGCGCAGGGCTTCCTGGTTACGGCGCCCGCCATGCTCATCATGTTATTATTAGGAAAGGAAGGCGCATTGGGAACGGCCCAGTCAATAGGCGCGGTAATTGCGGCGGTGATCATGTATGTGCTCGGCCGGTTGTCAAAGCCATCCGACCGGGTAAAAATATTTGCGGTGGGGTTGGGCCTGTTTGCCCTTGGAGCTATACTAAATGGCTTATTCTTTAACCAGGTCGGCGTGATATTATTTATTTTATTGTTGCTGATAGCAAAGCCGTTAATGGACCTGGCTTATTTCCCCATCCAGTTCCAGGTGATAGATATTGTTTCAAAAATAGAGAACAGGGGGGAGTTTGCCTATATCCTTAACCATGAGGCAGGTTTATATGTGGGTAGGTTTTTAGGCGCGGGTACATTTCTTGTATTAGCCTATGCCATCTCCACCGAGATCGCCTTGCGGTATGCGATCATAATTATTGCGGTATTACAATTGTGTTCGATATTCGTAGCCAAGAAAATCATTGCGCAGGGAAAAATACTTTCTCCGGAAGAACCGGTAAATGACAGAAAGGTATTAAATGAAGTGGCGGAAGCAGTAGTGTAATAGGTACGATGTGACAAAAGAGCTTGAAGTTTAAAATCACCAGGCAAATTCACAGGGACACCCCGATCTACGCATAACTACTTTTACATCAATCAAATCAATAGTTCATAACCAACCGAATTTCAATGATGAAAAATATTTTCAAAAGCAGTTTTATATTTCTCCTTTTTATTTATCCAGGTACCGCCGCGTATGCCCAGGTGAAGCAACAGGAAATACCACGTGTTAACCAGATGCCATTCCTGCCAAAACCGTTACAAATAATCGATTATAACAAACTTGCGATCCGATTCGATAGCACGGTTTATGATTTTAATGCGAAAGGAAAATTCTGGCCATTGGTGTGGATCGATAGCAGTATGAAGAATTTTCCGCAACCTGTTGTGGGTGTTTACACGGCGATAGCGGACGTTCGGCAGGGCCCCGCCAATAATAAAGGAATATTTCATGAGGGCCTTGCTACAATGGGCGGCGTACTCGGCGCTACTTTGGTAGGTATTGATAAAAGCAGTCAGCAAAACCTCGATTATGTAGGTATGCTGAAGAATTATTTCAATAAAGAAACAGGCTGGAATATCATGATGAATAATACCTGCCCGGAAGTAGCATTGCTGGGTGGCGGTTACGGTCGTGATTGGTGGTACGATGTTTATCCAAATGTTTTGTTTTACGCCATTTATGACAAGTATCCCAATGAACCTGGCTTTACCGAAATTGCCAGGAGCATTGCCGATAAATTTTACCAGGCGGATTCCATATTGAATGGTAATTATGACTGGTCATTTTTTGATTATGGTAAAATGAAGCCAATGAAAAACCAGATCTGTGCCCAGCCTGATGTAGCGGCCGGGCATGCCTGGGTTTTATATGCAGCCTACAAAAAATTTGGTGACCAGAAATATTTAAAAGGTGCGCTGAGTGCCTTAAGCGCGTTGCAATCCCAACCAAAAAATCCTACTTACGAGGTGTTGATGCCATTTGGTGCGTACCTGTCAGCGAGGATAAATGCCGAGCAGGGCAAGCGCTACGATATAGCGAAGATGCTGGATTGGAGCTTCGACGGAACGGCTATCTGCAGGGAAGGGTGGGGTGTATTGGTCGGCAACTGGAACGGCATCGATATTTCAGGTATTGTCGGCAGCACGGTGGATCATGGAGGATACGGTTTTTTAATGAATACCTATGATGCGGCCTGGCCATTGGTGCCCATAGTAAGGTACGACCAGTCGTATGCAACTGCTATTGGCAAATGGATGTTGAATGCAGCCAATGCCGCAAGATTTTTCTATCCTGAATATATGCCGGATGACCATGAAACTATTCCACAACTGGCCGAAGTAACCAAGGGAGTGATTGGCTATGAAGGGATGATCCGCAAATCATCGTACCAGCCGCACGAAAATTTAAAGGGCCCGGTAGCACAAGGTGACGGACCGCAATGGGTACCCGGCAAAAACCCGGAAGAATCCCAATTCAGTGTGTATGGAAGCGGGCACGTGGGCATCTTTGGCAGCATCATCCGGCCGACAAATGTGACCGGCATTTTGCAATTAAATTTATTGGCCACAGATTTTTACCATGATAAAGCCTATCCCTCGTTCCTGTATTACAATCCATTTACAACCAGTAAAACGGTTACTATAAAAATTGAAGCCGGTAAAAAAGTTGATCTGTACAACACGGTATCCGGAACCTTCATGGCACGCAATGTTACATCATCCGCTCAAATAAAACTAACGCCACAAAATTCAGCGGTCATTGTTTGTATCCCTTCGGGAGGTAAAATAAGCTATGCCGGAAAGCAGTTATTGGTTAATGATATTGTAGTAGATTATATGTACAAAGGAAAGAAATAGTTATTTAATCACAAGCACTCAACTCAGCTTCGCGAAGGAAAGATCCATCTGCCACAAAGCAACTTAGCTATAGTTCAAAGAAGGTCCCATTCGCAGGGTCAGGCTCCCTCTCCCTCGGAGAGGGCGGGGGGTGAGGTCAGGCATATGCTGTAAAAATATAAAGCGGCGTATAAAACACATTTAATATAATTTTTCAAAACTCACAATGATTTTACCAGGTTGCGCTTTCATATTTATACAGATCCCTAAAAAATGCAATATTAAGGACTGTTCCATCAGGGCAGCAGAGGTTCTTCTATCACATTACTCCAAAGCTCTAACCCCCATGGAGTTTACAAAATTGACTGCTGCTTATTATTAATAATCCGAACCGACACCCTCCTTTCAATCGAAAACCTCACCTTCTAAACATTTCAACTAAATTTGTTAATATTCTTTAGATGAATAAATTTTTTAATCCCCGTTGGTAACTTTATTATTTTAAATCATTTGTACAAATGAAAATGTATCCCAGGTTATTGGCTTTATCGTTCTTATGTACTTGCGCTCTTTTTTCCTCAACAGTTGTAAAGTCGCAGGGCGCAGATAAAAAATGGTGGAAAGAATCGGTGTTCTACGAAATATATATGCCCAGCTACATCGATGGAAATGGGGATGGATATGGCGATTTTAAAGGAATGACCAGCAAGCTGGATTATTTGCAATCCCTGGGAGTAAAGGGGGTTTGGCTTACTCCTTTTTTACAATCGCCCAAAGTAGACAACGGCTATGACGTAAGTAGTTACTATGATATTGATGCAACATATGGCAACATTGACGACTTTAAAAATTACCTGGCTGCAGCGCATAAAAGAGGCATCAAGGTAATTATGGACCTGGTACTCAACCATACTTCCACCGAAGCCAAATGGTTCCGGGAATCGAGAACATCTAAAGACAATCCTTACCGCGATTATTATATCTGGAAGGACCGTCCGAATAACTGGCAATCTTTTTTTGGTGGATCGGCCTGGGCGCTGGATTCAGTGACCAATCAATATTATTACCACAAGTTTGATACAAAGATGGCCGACCTCAACTGGGCGAATCCAAAAGTAGTGGAGGAGATAGAAGGTGTGCTGCGCTATTGGCTGAACCTTGGTGTAGATGGTTTTAGGTTAGATGTGATCAATTTCTTAAACACAGACGGCATCATACACGACAATCCCGCCCCCGGTGGTGTGCAGCAGCATTTTTACGACATCAATCAAAAAGGTGTAAAGGAAGCTATAAAAAAGATCAGGTTGGTAGTGAATGGGTACAATGATCGCTTTATCGTGGGAGAGATCGGAAGCGATAAAATTGACGTGATAAAGCAATACGAATCTCCGCAATTACTCGACGCTGTTTTCAACTTTAACCTCGGAAGTATAGCAAAATTTTCTGCCGAGCGTATTTTTAACGAAATGCGTAGCATGGGTGAAAACATGCAGAGTTTCCCCACATTATTTTTTGGAAGTCATGATATGCCGCGCCTGATCGACCGCCTGGCAGAAGGCAATGTGGAAAAGGCGGAAGCCCTTGCAGCCCTGATGCTCACGGCAAAAGGCATTCCCTTTATTTATTATGGCGAAGAGATCGGGATGCATAACATCGAGGCGCAAAAGATTGAAGAGATGGTGGACATACAAGGCAGGACGCACTACCAGCTCGCCATTAAAAAAGGCAAGTCTCCGGCCGAGGCGCTAACCGAAGCCAATGAATATAACCGTGATAAATCCCGCAGCCCGATGCAGTGGAACGGAAATGCTTTTGCAGGTTTTTCAGCAGCGAAAAGCTGGATAAAGGTCGGCCAGGATAGCCGGCAGGTGAATGTGCTGGATTTGACACGAAACCCAAATTCCATATTGAATGTTTACAAGGCATTGATAGCTTTAAGAAACAGGGAGCCGGTGTTGCAGTATGGTAGTTATGAACGGCTCGAACTTAAAAATGAACAAATCTCTTTTACCAGGTATTTTGCCAATGAGAAAATTACCGTGGTCATAAATTTTGGTAAAGACAATAAATTGGTGCTTCCTGCAGGGGCAAAAATATTAATGGGAACAGCAGAACTAAAAACAAATGCATTTGTTATCTATAAAAATTAGAAAAATTGCCAATCAAAGAATACCGGGTAAATGCTTAGGCAAAGCACAACAGGAAGATGGTCGCAATGTTAACTTAAAAATAATTATGATTAATATTTTATAAACAGTAAAAAGTATAGGCCGAATCCGGGTAAATTGCGATACAAAACCAGCACAGCATTTATATAACATAACTAAAATAAATTTTGACTTGATAATTTAATGTAATAAATTTATTCATAAGCACGCTAATACAACTACTCACCACCACCTACCAGTAGTCATTATAAAATCTTAGAATTGATTTTTTGATGCCCAACATGTCCCTTCTTTAGCAGCTTATTTATTTGTTTACTGTAAAAAATGTAGAATTTTTTTGCGTAAACAAATGTTTTGTCTATCCTATCAACAGCATTTAATTGTATGACCTGGTCTGTGTATTGCCAGATCTGTTGGGTTACCTTAAACAGACGGTATAGCCAATTACCATTCATCAATTGAAAAGAAGTATGCCCCGGATTTTTTACATCAGGGTATTGATTTTAAACTGGTAAGGAAAAGAAAATTCAAACGTTTTCGATTCGAAAGTGTACATAATTTAAAATTACACCATACCCATGATCGCTGGCATTCATTGAGGCCGCTTTTAGTGGCGTGGTGGCATGCAAATGTTTAATGATTTTACATAACAATATCTCTATTAAACAAGAAGAAAACAATTTATAACATTGGACAAATAAATGCAAAAAGTTTATTTGTCAATTAACAGTTCAGAAGATGATGAGATATTACCGAAAGGTTTCTTTTTTTAACGTTTGTGAAACGTGGTTTAATTATCAATACAAGGTGTTTGATGTATTCCGCTTAAATGTATTTAAAGATTTAAAAGATGCCCGTAAAAAAATGATACCGGCTGTAAAGGTAATTAGCCATACTGTTGAGCTTAACCTTAAACAGCCTGCTGATACCATTTTTGCCAATTTTTCAAGTGATATCAGGCGAAAGGCTCGAAAGGCGGAAGGCGAGGGGACCATTTGTTATTTTCATAACGATGTCGACAAGTTTGTGACATTTTACAATGATTTTGCCCGTAGGAAGAAAACATATGTTACCAGCAAAACTAAAATGACAGAGTTTGGAAATTATGTCAAGATGAGTTTTGCCGAACATAATGGAGAAGTGCTTGCCGCCCATAGTTACCTGGTTGATACGGAAATGAAAATTGTTACGGGACTTCATTCAGGAACCACCAGGTTGAAGCAGGACAGCGATGCAAGCCTTGTCGGCCGTGCTCACAAACTTTTAGTGATAAAGGATATTATTTATTTTAAAGACCTGGGGTTTGAGGTATTCGATTTTGGAGGTTATAGCTATAATACCGAAGATGAAAGTCTGAAAGGCATTAACAGTTTTAAATTATCCTTTGGAGGCAAAGTCGTCCCATGTATCAATTACTATTCATATGGTTATTGGCTGTTGAAAAAGGTGTCGAAGTTATTCGGTTTATCTGGTACCTTATGATGGTGATGGGTTTAGTAAGACTATTTCTGATTGACCAAATATTTATAAAATAATGAGGGCTTCGCTCCGCGTAGGGGCTAGACTGGCCCCTACGTTTTTTTCATCACCAATACTGTCCGGTTTGTCAGGTAAATGCTTATATTCTGGTGTGCATCTGTTGGATAACTTATCGAATCATCTACCCTGTCAAATCCGCCAAATTCTTTTTTATCTGAATTTAGAATAATTCGGTAGGTGCCTTTCGCCGGCGATCTGAACCGGTATCCGAAAATTGAATTTCCGGTACTGAAATTAAAAATGAAAACAAGGTTGTTTTTTTCATAAATGATCACTTTATTGTTAACATCCATGTGAAGCTGTTTGGCATTTTCCGATGCAAGGATATTGTTTTCATTGATAATATGGATCATCGCCCTATCCCAATTTGAGAGATACTGGTATTTAAGCTCCTTGTTATCCGCCAATGACCACTGCCTTCGTGCATATTTGTGGCTCCAATCGTTGCCCAGCCTTGGAAAATCAACCCATTCAGGATGACCAAATTCATTGCCTATAAAATTAAGGTAGCCTTCGCCCCCCAGGCTGATCGTAAACAGGCGAAGCAATTTATGTAAGGCGATACCCCGGTCAATCACAAGGTTGGGATCATCTTTGCGCATGTGAAAATACATTTCCTTATCCATCAGCCAGAAGGCGATCGTTTTATCACCTACCAGCGCCTGGTCGTGCGACTCGGCATAAGCAATGGTCTTTTCTTTGTAGCGCCTGTTATTCAATACCTCCCACATCTCATAAATATTCCAGTCCTCGTCGGTTTTTTCTTTTAATATTTTAATCCAGTAATCTGGTATTCCCATCGCCAGCCGGTAATCAAATCCTATTCCCCCTTCCTGCGGCTGCCTGCACAATCCGGGTATCCCGCTTACATCCTCTGCAATGGATATACTATGTTGTTTAAAACTGTGAATGACCTCATTGGCTAATTGAAGATAGGTGACCGCATCCCAGTCAACCCCCTCTTTAAAATATTTATCATAGTGATCAAAGGAAGTTGAACCGTGGTGGAAATAAAGCATCGATGTTACACCATCAAAACGATAACCATCAAAATGAAATTCTTCCAGCCAATACCTTGTATTTGACAAGAGGAATTTTTTTACTTCCCATTTTCCGTAATTAAATAATTTAGAATCCCACCCTTCGTGGTATCCTCTTGGGCCGGCGTGGAAATACTGGCTGTCTGTGCCATCAAATTCATTAAGGCCCTCTGCCTGGTTCTTTACAGCATGGGAGTGAACAATATCCATGATCACTGTTATGTTCATTTCATGCGCTTTATTCACCAGGTATTTCAGGTCTTCCGGTGTGCCGAAACGGGAAGAGGGGCAAAAGAAATTGGAAACATGGTATCCAAAAGAGCCGTAATAAGGATGCTCCATGATCGCCATCAGCTGGATGGCATTGTAGCCGCCCGCCTTTATCCGGGGTAATATTTTGTCCGCGAATTCAATGTACGTACCTACCTTTTCTTCTTCCTGCGCCATACCGACATGACTTTCATAAATGATAGGTTGCTGAACATTCTTAGCCAGGTCAAAGTGATTGTCCGTCCATTCAAAAGGCGTTGCAGGAAACCACAATTGCCCCGCAAAATCATGGGTCAACGGGTCCTGGATCACCTTTCGTATCCATGCCGGGATCCTGTCTACTTCACCATTTGCAGCATGGATGGTAACCTTTACTTTACTGCCATGTATAAAAGAATCTTTGTATGTTTCGTATGGAAGAAATATCTCCCAGTCTCCTTTAAAATTTTTATCCAGTTGATGAGATGTTCTGTCCCAGCCGTTGAAATCACCTGTCAGGTATAATTGATAAGCGCCGGGAGCCCATTCCCTGTAATACCAGCCGTTTTTTTCTGAGTCGAAATTGATACCATAATACTGATGGCCATTAGCGAAATTAAGCAGGCTCCCTTCAGCTTCTTCAATTTCCCGCAGTGCCTTTTTATAACGGTCAAACCGGTCAAGCACATCGTTAACATAGGGATTTAGCCAGGCGTCTTCCTGGATGATGGCTAGCTTTTCGTCGTAATTCATAAAAAATGAACTTAAGGGATGAGGTACTAAGTTAGGAAATCAAAGTATCTTGAGCAATCATTTTTTTTTAATGTGTTTGATAGCAAAAAAGATCTGTCGGAGCAAGTTTTATTTCTTATCCGGGAATAATTCAAAAAGAATTAAATTCCATTTTGATTTGTAAAAATTTTTAAATTTTGAGCTATCCGGTGCTGGTTCAAAGCCCTCAATCAGCCGGTAAATTTAACAAGTACGAATGACCAGCAGCCAGTCTCAGATAAGGACAGTAAATGTCACCAGGTATGTTACACCGCTGCGTGAAGGCGGATCATTGCCCGCGATCGTTGAAGCGGATGACGGTTTTTTATACGTCTTGAAATTCCGCGGAGCGGGACAAGGTATCAAAGCCCTGATCGCAGAATTAATAGGTGGCGAGATTGCCCGCCTGCTTGGTTTGCATGTTCCGGAAATAGTTTTTGCAAACGTGGATACGGCCTTCGGGCGCACAGAGCCGGATGAAGAGATACAGGACCTGCTCAAGGCAAGTGCCGGGCTTAATCTGGCGCTGCATTACCTTTCCGGCTCTATTACTTTCGACCCTGCGGTTACAAAAGTTGACCCGGTACTTGCATCCAAAATAGTATGGCTCGATTGCTTTATCACTAATATGGACCGCACCGTGCGCAACACCAATATGTTATCCTGGCACAAAGAATTATGGCTGATAGATCATGGCGCCAGCCTGTATTTTCACCACAACTGGCAGAATATAGAAGAACAGGCTTTGCGTCCATTCGTACTTGTAAAGGACCACGTGCTATTGCCCCAGGCAAGTGAACTGGAAGCTGTCGATACGGAGTTTCATTCGATACTAACCAATGAGCATATCCGCTTTATCGTTGGCCTGATCCCCGATGAATGGCTGGAAAATGACCCATCATTTGAAACGACCCTTCAACATCGGCAGGCATACATACAATTTTTAGAAACCCGGTTAACTGGTTCAGCAATTTTTTTAAAAGAAGCGCAACATGCAGCAAAATCACTTATTTGAGTATGCCGTGGTCCGCGTTGTGCCAAGGGTAGAGCGGGAAGAATTTTTGAATGTGGGGGTAATACTTTATTGTTCAAAACTCAACTTTTTGCAGGTGATGTTTAGCGTTGATCATGAACGTCTCAGGGTTTTTTGCGGCGTATTGGATACAAATGAAGTAGAGGAAAATTTACTCGCCTTTGAACGGATCTGCAATGGAGGCGAAGGTGCGGGGCCAATCGGCCGGCTTGACATTGCTTCCCGTTTTCGCTGGCTGACGGCTACGAGGAGTACAGTGGTACAAAGTTCAAAGGTACACCCGGGTTTTTGCATGGATGCAATGGAAACGCTCGACCGGCTTTACCGGCAACTCGTACTTTAAATTAATTGCTTCCATAACGATCCGCCATACGCCAGTTATTATTATGACTAACTTGCACTTCTTAGCTTTTGGCGATTGCCATTCATACAATTAAAATCATACATATGCAAACTCAGACATTGACCAACGAAAAATCCCCGGATACAAAGCTGTTTATAAAAATGGCGCTGGATGCCTGGGAAACTTATAATACGAGGTTTAACAAATTGGTTGATAACCTTACAGACGAACAGCTATTATCAGAGGTATCGCCGGGCAGGAACAGGGGCATTTATCTCCTGGGGCACCTGGTGGCGGTTCATGATGCTATGCTGCCGTTATTTGGTTTTGGTGAAAAACTATATCCGCAATTAGAAAGTATGTTTCTCTCCAGCCCTGATAAATCTGTGAAGGAATTGCCCTCCATAAGCGAGTTAAAAAAATATCGCGATGAAATAAATGCAAAGCTTTCGACCCATATTACTCAATTGCAACCGGAGCAATGGTTTGAAAAACACGCCGCCGTATCAGCGGAAAACTTTGCAAAAGAACCACACCGCAATAAATTAAACTTATTGATCAACAGAACCAATCACCTGAGTTATCATTTAGGGCAGCTGGCATTTTTGGTGAAGAAATAAGAGATGGATGATCTTTAACATTACCGCATGCAGTCAGACGGAAACCGCCAGACTGCATGCTATCTTTTTTCGTTTTTGCCATCAAATGGGTGACTATGCAAAATGCTCACCGTATCCAAAAAACCTTAACCTCACACTGTCAACCTTAAGCTCCAAACCTTCTAATCCGGTATCAGCCCAATCGGTACAATAAATTCCCATAGATTCTTTACGCCCGGACTTCTGAGGTCCCTG
Source organism: Ferruginibacter sp. (assembly GCA_039916545.1). GTDB lineage: Bacteria > Bacteroidota > Bacteroidia > Chitinophagales > Chitinophagaceae > Ferruginibacter. The sequence continues at coordinate 108 of JBDSLD010000147.1, read as the reverse complement.
TCCAGCAAATGCGAGAAGCGAACGCCAAAGCTTACCGGTAATGAGTTCCATGCCTTGGTGTCGAAATAAATCTCCGCCCCGGCGCTTCGGTTTTTTATATCGGTGAGC
>JBDSLD010000146.1:0-11226 GCA_039916545.1 Ferruginibacter sp. | reverse complement strand
TATTTTTTACCGCGATCTCGTAAGCATCCAGCGATGCCTTTTTACGCGCCTCATTTTTACTTTCTATCAGCTCTATACTTTCACCTTTTACATAAATGTGCGAGGCTCTTTTTCCAATGAGCTCATCGTAATCATACCCGCTCATATCACAAAAGCTCTGGTTGGTAAATATTACATTCTCTTCTGTATCTACCTCCAGTAAACCCAGGTTCATGTTCGCAATAATGCTGCGGTATTTCTGTTCTTCCCGTTGCAATAATTCTTCCGCCTGCTTGCGCTCGGTGATATCTGTATGCGTACCAATTATCTTAAGTGGCTTACCCTCTTTTGTTAACTCTATCACTACGCCCCTGTCCATTACCCAACGGATCGATCCATCCTTATGGACAATGCGATATTCCAATACATGGTGGTCGATTTCGCCACGGCGGTACTTTGCATCGTTGTGCTCCAGGAATAAGCGGTCGTCTTCATGCGTGCAGCTCCACCATAAATTTGCGTTGTCCGTAAATTCATCAAAATGATACCCCAGCAGGTGGCTCTTGGTATTTGAAAAGTAGGTTTTACCTGAGCTGAAATCATGTTCCCAAACATTGTCGCCGATCTTTTCAAAAGCTTTCCTGAAGCGTGATTCGTATTCTTTTATTTTTACCTGGTCCTCTTTTTCCTGGGTGATGTCCTCTTCGAGGGCAAAGAAGCCTGTTAACTCGCCTTTATTATTTCGAATGGCCTGGCCCTGTATCCTCAGCCAGTATTTGCTGCCGCTTTTTGTATAATTTAAAATCTCACAATTGAACGGTTTACCAGCCGACATTTGCTTCTTTAGATAAGCAATCGTTTGCTGGCTGGTTTCCGGTCCCTGCATCATGCCCGGTCTTTTCCCCTTTACTTCTTCCAGGGTGTAACCAGTGATAGTGACAAAACTTTTATTCACCCAGGTGATACAGCCCAATGCATCCGATATGATCACCGCATTGATATTATCTTCGGCAATAAGTGACAATACCCGCAACTGCTCTTCCTTTTCTTTTTCGATCGTAATGTCTTCGATCATGGCAAAATACTGGGTCACTTTTCCCTTCTCATCCAACACGGACTGACCTTTTAATCTTCCCCAAAACCAGCTTCCATCTTTTCGGTAATGGATCACTTCAATATTAAAACCTTTGCCATTGTAAAAAGCTTCGAGCATTTTTTTAACGGTATCCATATCACTCAACGGGCCAATACAAAGTTCCACCGCTTTTTTACCGATCACTTCTTCCATCGTATAACCAGTCAATCTCGTGATCCCTTCATTTGCCCAGTTGATAACGCCGCTGGTGTCACAAAACGCCACGCCATTCTCATTAGCACTGGCTACCAGGGAGAGGCGCTTTAGTTCGTTTTCCCTTTCTCTTTCTTTTGTTATGTCAATGTATTTCCATAGAGTGCCCTTGTATTCATTTGCTACAAACACCGGCACATAATCCCGTTTAAATATCCGTCCGTCCTTCATTTCTAATTCATCACCGATCACGATTTTTTTATGCTTCAGCGCCTGGTTAATGCCCGCAATAAATTTTTCGGGATACTTAAACAAAACACTGGATCGCTCAGCTGAATTTTCACAATTCATACCGCGTATAGTTTCCGGCGGAGCCGTTAAATTAAATATGTCGCAGAATAACTGGTTGGTCAAAACGACATTGCGGTTCTCATCTTCCAGTAAAATGCCATTGTTCAAATTAGTAATTAACTGGGAGAGCCGTTTGGCAGCAGCTGATAAATGAGATTCAGATTTTTTTAGTTCCCGCTCCATATCTTTTCTCTTGCTGATCTGTTCATTCAGGTAGGCAAATGTGTCGGGCAAATTATCCTCATCGATATCGATCGTTGCCGGATTTTCTATTTCATCTTCCACATTATTAATCGCTTCCTTCAGGTTTTTTATTCCCTGTTTTTTTATTTCGATCTCTCCCTTCAACTGGTCATTGATGGCCGCGTAATCCTGTTCGCTGACCTTAAATGCATGCGACGATAGCGCATGATCCCTTTCATAAGAATTGTATGAATTGCCAACAGCATTGATGAAACGCTTCACCTGTTCCTGGTCCAGGCACTCCTCATCCAGGTATTTTTTTATTTGCTTTTCGAGCAGCTTATTAAAATTCATACAAGTATTTTATAATTCATAGAATGTAGTAATGGTCATTGTCTGGTTATGCAATTCACATTTTGTATTGATAGCAAAAGGCGATATTTCGCCATAGGAATAAAAACCGGTAAGCAGTGTTTCTTTTCCGAAAACATCCTGCACGGCTTCTACTTCTTCTTCCGTTCTCGTATCAAGCATTAATTTTCTTCCGACACAGCTGATCAGGACCGCAAGCCTTGGTTCGCCACTACTGCCGGCTGTAAATGTCTGATGAGCGGCTTCACTTGCTGCGTCTATCAATTTATCAAGATTTGCCTTCATCAGCCTGACCTGCGAACCCTGCGGTACATCGCCTGCAAAGACCATGCTTTTTGATTCGTTATTGATCGACAGGATCGTTCTCACGACAGGGTCGCTATCCGGGGTAAGTTTAACCGATAAAGGAAATAATAATGCGGAACCGGGTAACTCATCTGCATAACCACCCAGGTATTTTTTATAAACCTCTAACGCGTTTTCTCCACTGATCTCAAACAACTGGTTGGCCACGGATTTTGTTACGATCCTTTCGGGGCCAAACATTTCCCAACCACCCATAGAGCCATGCGCTACTACTAAATCCTTGCTATAAAATGCAATGGCAATTATTTTACCAGGCGAAGGATATCCGTTCAAACCCACCAGTGTGGAATTAAAAGCAGTACCATCGCCTGCAAGGCCACCGGTTACCGGTACCTTATTTTTGATATGTTCATTAATGCCATTTACAAGCTCGCTTCCATTCACTTTTCCACCATCCGACAAAATCATGATATAACAAAGTCCGCCTGTTATATCAAGTCCTTTTACGAGCGAACTGCCTGCTTCAAAACTGCTATTGTAGTCATCAATATTCACTTCTGCTGTTTTGATAATTGTTTTATCAAACTCAACAGCTGTTACCGAGATCGAATGCTCCATTACTTTATCATCGAAGATTTCACCCGCCGTAGAGCAAAGTACAATATCAGCAACAGGATATTGCTGGTGAAGCTGGTCGTAGATATCTCCTGCTGCAAGCATGTTTTTATCTCCAAAACCAAGCACTAACTGCACCTTGCGATCATTGAGCTGATCGCTTTTGCTACAGTTGTTAAACTGGCCGCCGGCATAGGAACTGATCAGGGCTTTCATTGGCTTTATTGGAACAGGGTAAATATTTATTAATACAATAACACCTATTTCATTTCCAAAAAATTATAAATTCAAATTTTACAATTTTCATTTTATAACGGCAGATGTTACAATCTTGCTACACAACTATTTCTTTTTGCTGGATCATTTTATAAATGGTCGATTTGCCGATATCCAGTTTATCGGCAACGGCTATTACATCATCGTCATATTTTTTAAGAAAATACTTTATTATGTCGCAGGTATATTGCCGCAATGTTTTCTCCTCATTGATAAAAGATTCATCATTTTTTGTTGATGTGTAGGAAATATCGTCAGCAGTAATCTCAAAACCATTGCACATTACCACGGCGAGATCTATCATCGCTTTTAGCTCCCGTACATTACCGGGATAGTTATATCGCATCAGCCTTTCCTTGGCATCGCTGGCAAGGGAAATGGCGCCCATTTTATTGTCTTTGGCAAACTCGTCTGCAAAATGCCTGGCTAATATCAGTACATCATTTCCCCTGTCACGCAGAGGTGGCAATTCAATAGGCAAGCCAATGATACGATAGTAAAGATCTTCCCGGAAATTTCCTTTATTTACTTCTTCCGAAAGATTTTTATGGGTGGCAATAATAAGCCTTACTTCCAATTTTACTTTTTCGTTTCCACCTACTCTTATGATCTCCCTTTCCTGCAGTACGCGCAATATTTTACTTTGCAGGCTCAGATCCAGTTCTGCAATTTCATCGAGGAAAATCGTACCGCCATTGGCTTCTTCAAACTTGCCCGCTTTTCTTGCGACGGCACCTGTGAACGCACCTTTTTCATGGCCGAACAATTCACTTTCTATCAATTCCTTCGGGATGGCGGCCATGTTTACCGCAACAAAGGGCTTTCGCTTTCTATCACTGTTGTAGTGGATGGCTTTTGCAACTACTTCTTTACCAGTGCCGGTTTCACCGCTGATGGAAACATTGATATTGGTTTTTGTAGCCTTCTCCATCAGGGCAAATATTTTATTCAATGCCGGGCTTTGCCCTTTGATACTTTTATCAAATGAAAATTTCTGGCCCAGCTCTTCTCTTAATGTTTCAACTTCTTTTTTTAATTTGCCTGTTTCTTTTACTTTAATAACTGAATTCCATAATATATCCTTGGTATTGTCATCTTTGACAAGATAATCAGTGACACCCAATTTCAGCATTTTCACAGCAACAGTGATTTCTTCCTGCCCGCTGATCACGATTACAGGAACCTGGTTATTTACCTCTTTTATTTTTTGGAACAGCACATCGCCTGTATAGTCCGGAAGGGAAAAATCAATGGTGATCAGGTCGGGCTGTTTGTACATATTTGCCAAACATTCTTTGCCTGTAGTGAAACGGGTAATCAGGTAATCCGGGTTGAGGGAAAGGTGATATTCCAGGATCTCACCATACCAGGGATCATCTTCAACAATGAATATTTTATAGGATTCCATATTATATTGGAGGTTGGAGGTTTGATTCCAGCCATGAGCAGTTACAACGATTTTCCAAGCTAAAAATTGTCCGTTTTTTGGATAAATTCTACTTTGTAGAAAACACGCTATAACAAGTATTTTTGTAAAGTGGATTAAGCCTGACGTTATAATTAATTGGTAGTTAATTAGTTGCGATCAGTTCTTCCAATTGTGATTTTGCAGCCGGCCAACCTGAAATTATGCTTTCGGCTAAAGGCGCCAGCTCGGGATGAAATGTACCATCCGCAAAGCCCTGGTCAAGCTTCCTGCTCCACACCTCCACCTGCGGCATCCCGGCGATAGCCGATAAAGAAACCAAAGAGTGCGCGTTCTTTCTAATGCCCGCAGCATCACCTCCTTCCCATGAGCCTTTTAATCCGCTTATCATAGAATCGACATCGGCGACGGTGCCTGTCAATAACATCTGTTCAAAAGACTTATCCCCGCCTGTCAGGGAATAGAGATAGGTAAGATCGATTTTAATTGGGGTATAAACCATGGCATTTACTTTTATTGATAAGTAATATTTTTATTGTACAAGTAATTTTAATTCGTTCGGGGAGCTCAGCTCCGGATCATCATCCTCTCTTTTAACCGCTTCAATGATCGTGTTAAAAAGATCATCCGGTTTAAAAGGTTTGGCTACATAGCCATTCATTCCGGCATTGTAGCAATTCTGCATTTCGCCGTGCAGCGAATGAGCCGTCATAGCAATGATAGGTATCCGGCCTGCCTCTCCATTTAACTGGCGGATGGCTATTGCCGCATTGATCCCGTTCATAACAGGCATTTGAATATCCATCAGCACCAGGTCGAAATGTTGTTGCTGCACTGCTTCCACGGCTAATTCTCCATTCAATACATGTACCATTGTAAACCCTTTCCTGGTTAATACCTGGGTAGCCAGCATCGCGTTGATCATGTTATCTTCTGCCAGTAAAATATGAATGGGTTTAATGGTATTGATAGACAATATCTTATCCGGAGCCAACGATTTCGCATCGGTTAAATGCTGGGTTTCGATGTACTTTTTGAAGGGAAGTATAAAATGAAACGTGGTTCCTTTTCCTTGCTCACTTTCCATTGTTAACGTGCCTCCGTAAAGGTCCACAATGCTTTTGGTGATGTTCAGGCCGAGACCTGTACCGCCATACAACCTTTGTGTGTCAGTATTAGCTTGTGTAAACCGCTCAAAAATGGCCGTTTGCTTATCCGCCGGCACACCAATGCCGGTATCCTTAATTGAGAAAGATATATAGTCCTTTAAAGAATCCGATCCCTTTACAACTTTGCAAAAGATATCGATGCTTCCGGTATCAGTGAATTTTACCGCATTGCCCAACAGGTTGAACATTACCTGTGTCAGCCGCAACTGGTCGCCCATTACTTTTGCCGGTAATTTATCATCCAAATTCATATTTACGCTTATCCCCTTAGCTTTTGCCTTGGGCTCAAGGATCTTGACCACGTCGTTAACGATCTTGCCGATATCAATGGGAAGAGTTTCCAGTGCCAGGTTACTTGCTTCTATTTTAGAAAGGTCAAGGATATTATTGATGAGCGCCAACAGGTTGGCAGAAGCTGTTCTTACAATATCAACATATTCCGCCTGCTCTTTATTTAGCGGTGTATCCGCGAGCAGATCGGTAAAACCAATAACGGCATTGAGCGGCGTTCTTATTTCATGGCTCATGTTGGAAATAAACTGGTCCTTTACTTTTAATGATCTTTCTACCAGTTCATTCGCGGCTATCAGGTCAGTTTCCACCTGGTATCTTCCGGTAAAGTCCATTCCAAATCCAAGGATATATTTTTTGCCATTCTTCTCATTAAAACATTTGTTGATGATACTAAACCAGGTAACAGTATCTGTCGCCGGGTTTTTCAGGCTACCTTCCAGCCTGATCGTTTCCCCGTCTTCCATTTCGAAGATACTGTCCATATCGCCCAGGAAAATATCATCCGGACCGGTTGACAGGCTTTCTGCAAACGGCATTTCTTTTTCATTGTAGGGATAATATTTCGCAAAGGTTTGATTGGCCAGCACGATCTGCCGCTGCTCGTTCATTACGAATATCACGTTGGGATTATTGTCAATGATCTGGCGAATAAATTGCTGTTGCTTTTCGATCTCATTTTGCGCCTTCACGGATTCTGTAATATCGATGGCGCTGGCGATCACGTAAGGTTTATTCCCATTATTCGCGTAGACGGTATTTTGATACAGCCAAACCCTTTTGGAACCGGATTTGGTAAACACCTGCATGGTACCACTCGCCGTTTGATTGTGGTTGATGGTATAAATGTATTGATCAAACTCTGCATGGTGTTCGGGGGAAATGATCAATTTTAAATTAAGGCCGATCACTTCACTTTTGCTAAATCCACTCATTTTTTCCGCCGCAGTATTTATATCCATCAATACGCCGTTCATATCATGTAAACAGATAATCGTCTGCGTATTATTCAGCACCACCGCTTTTTCTTCTTCGCTTTTCTTGAGGGCAAGTGCGGATAATTTTGCCGCGGTGATATCCTGCACCGTACCAAATGCTCCTACATAAGCACCGGTTTCATCGAGGTGCGGATTATTATTCAGGATCATGTAGTGTACCCTGCCTTCCATAATGTACCGGTATTCAAGTTCTTGTTTGTGCAAAGTGGTGCGGCCCAGCACGAGGTTTTCCTTCACGCTTTCTACGTCGTCTTCGTGGATATTTTTGAATATTTCATCGACGGAAATATGACCTTGTAAGGGCAGGTTATACAACCGCCTTAATTCGGTTGAAATAGTTAATGTGCCGTCTGCATCCATTTCCCAGGAGCCAAGCCGGGCAACCTGCATGGCCTGCTGCAATTTATTTTTATTGTTGACCAATTGGTTTTCCAGCTCCTTTCTTTCGGTTATATCCTGCTGTATCGCCAGGAACTGGTACGGCTTTCCGTCAATATCCAGTAATGGAACGATCGTCGTATCGGCCCAATATGTCCTGCCATTTTTACTTCTGTTTACCAATTCGCCTTTCCAACTGCTGCCGAGCAATAATTTATCCCAGATAGGTTTTACGATCCGTTTATCCCGCATGCTGATACTGATCGACCGGTAATCACTACCCAATAGTTCTTCCTGTGTCAGTTCATTTATTTCGCAGAATTTCCTGTTTACATGTATGATCTTTCCTTCAAGATTGAATATGATCACTATGGCAGATTGGTCCAGCGCAAATTTATAATCCGCCACCTCTTTGTACAACGCTTCAATGGCAATTTCTTTTTCCTTTCGGCTGGTGATATTGTTTTGTATGGCGATGAAATTGATGATCGCTCCTGTATCGTCACATATAGGCTTGATACTTGTCGAGAGCCAAAAAGTACGACCATTTTTATGGTAACTTAATAATTCCTCCACTACGGCCTCACCCATAAATAGTTCGTCGGTCATGCGTTTTGCAACTGCCATATCGGTAAGCGGGCCATATAAAATGCTGCCCTGCTCCCTGCCTTTTACGTCATCCAGTGCGTAACCGGTAATTTTTGTAAACCCGTCATTTACCCATTGTATCATTCCGTTTCCGTCGGAGATGATGATGCCTTCATTTACCTGGGCCACGACTTTAGCGAGTAATTTTATCTGGTGGTCGGCGGCGAAATTTATTATCTGCTCTTTTGATAAACTATGCTTGATCTCCTGGTTAAATAAAACGAGTTCCTTTTTGCGGAAACTAATAAAACAGAAAAGCAGGCTTAAAAAAATGGGGGAAAATATAATGATCACGAAATCGGGAGAGTATTCAAAAATGTGGAACCAGGGCCCTTTGAATCCGTTGTGATAATTGAGCAGTGCACCGATGATAACCAGGATAAATCCCAGCATAAACCCGGCAGCAGTGTATTTTATTACACTGAAATGCTGATGGCTTTTCATGTTAGCGATTAAACTAAATTTCAATTATATGTGGTGTTTCAGGTAAAATTGGTAGGCCGAAACACGTAACAAAACGCTTTTTTCAAGAAAAAATTGTAATTCAATAGGATAGATGTGGTGTTTTTTTGATTAAAACAGTCATAACAATTTTATGGTGGATGAAGGTAACCGATAATATTATTGTAATACCCGCGAAATAACGATCGGCGGCAGTGCTGCGGATTAGCAATTTTTTGTTCAGGAAGACTATCAGAATTCGTTGTTGATGATTTTTCGGTTGACAGGTTAGTCTTGCTTGATTTTTAGAAATAGTTATGCATAGGGCGCTAGTTCCAGGGGGATTACCTCTTTGAAGTAATGCTATCTGTGACTATTGCATGCAGCAGGTACGTACCTTGTAAAAAAATTAATGGCCCACTTATGTAAAGCGATATCCTTCGTTACAAAGCAATGAATTATAAAAGCCGTCGGAATTTTCCTGGCCAACATTTAAAATTAATACGAACTAAAACAGAAATCAGCGGAGGAAGTTTGCATCAGTAAAAAAGCGATTCAATTGATGAAACAGAATGGGATGGGGGAATCCGAAACCTGTTGTCATTACTGTGCAGAAAAAAATAAAAACAGCATAACCTGGTGATCTAACTAATTACAGATCTATCTTATTGAACTTTTTAAAACGCACTATATTATTCTTTTGTAAAAGCTCTCTAACGCGGTGAATTTTATTTAATACCATTTCTATATTCTTAACGTCATTGTCTCCTTTTACGAAATAATCGAAAGCGCCATATTTCAACGATTGGATAACGGTTTCCACGTCATCAGGGCCACAGGTGAATATCATGTAAATATCAGGATTGTGCCTTTTGATCACTTTCAATACTTCCAACCCGGCTAAAAAATCTACGCCGTGATCATAGAAAATAATATCTGGCGGTGGGTTCAGGTTGTCAAAACAAACTTTTGGGTCTGTAAAAGCCGTAATATCGATGTAACCCAAATTAACTAAATGCTGCTGAAATATATTCATGTAAAACACATCATCATCCAGTAAATAAATCTTGTAATCCTTCTTCAATTGCATGTTGTAAATTTTCCATATTCATTTCATTAATGATGCCAAACCACAACTAATTGATAACTAACACAATAATATTTTGATAAATAACATAATTCTCTGATTTCAAGACGCTATTCCAAAATGTGGAATTAATTGGCCGAATTGCGTGCTGTTTCTATTAATAAATTGTCGGGCAGACAAATAAAGTGTGACCATCACAGCAAAGAAACCTATCGCATTTCTAAAACAATATGCCGGCTATTTGTTATAAATTGAAGCGCTATTATCTATCGATCAGTGAACGAGGACAATAACCTGCACATACTACCGAACAGTCAGTTTGAAATAATTATTATGACCAAATCAGAGATAAAATTTTTGGAAGGGCCGCAAAGCCGCTGGAAAGAATTCACCTTTTCTATCAGGGTATTGTGCGAATTTATTAAAGGATTCAGGGCATTGCATTTTGTAGGCCCCTGTGTAACGATATTTGGATCCGCCAGGTTTAAAGACGGACATCCTTTTTATGAAATAACAGAAGAATTGTCTGGCAAGATCGCCCAGCTCGGTTTCACCATTATGACCGGCGGCGGACCTGGAATTATGGAAGCGGCCAATAAAGGTGCAAAGGCAGTTGGTGGAAGAAGTGTTGGCTGCAACATCGTATTGCCGCACGAACAACAACCAAATGCATACCTGGATAAATGGGTGAATATCAAATTCTTTTTTGTACGAAAAACCCTGCTTATAAAATATTCTTACGCGTTTGTGGTGATGCCCGGCGGATTCGGCACACTGGATGAATATTTCGAAGCGCTCACACTTATCCAGAACAAAATGATACAGGAATTTCCAATCGTAATATTTGATACGGAATTTCACAAAGAATTAGTAAAGCATGTTGACCTGATGAAGGAAGCTGGCACCATATCGCCGGAGGATCCAAACTTATTTCTCTTTACCAACTCCGTTGATGAAGCGGTGGCTTATATTCAAAAAAATAGCGTTGTAAAATTTAAACTCCTTCCTGCAAAGCCACGCAAGCCGTTCAGGTGGTTGATGGAGCATTGATAAAACCTCTTTACATAGTGTTTGCAAGAAAACGCTGAAAACCTTTACAGACAATGAATTATGGAGATTTTTGTTATTGAATATTATTAATCTGAAACTGAAGAAATGGCCTAAAATAAAATATTGCTGAGCTGTTTATTAAAAAGCATTTAAGTGTGGCCATTATTTGATCTGCTACATCAGTAAGCGGGTTAGCCGCCTTTCGTTGGTTCGGTTCCGATGAAATCGGAATTGAAAAAATGCGCAGCCTATTTTTCAAAGAAGCAAAAACAGCAGCGTTCCGGTTATCCGCCAGCTGGCGGACCGGCTGTGGAGGCAAAAGTAGAGAGTTGACAGGTAGTTGGTGAAGTGAAGATTCGGATTGGAAA
>JBDSLD010000145.1:0-3277 GCA_039916545.1 Ferruginibacter sp. | reverse complement strand
CGAGTTTGCTTGGCACAGACTGGTATATCAACCAGCTTCGTTATAAGGTAAATAAAAGTGATCCGATGGACCCCATCTGGAGTGCAGCCCAAATAGAAGGTGCAAAAAGGGATGTAATTTATTATCTTGAAAGGCCGGGTGTAGATCATAACCAATACATGAACCTGTATACAATGATGAAGGATTACGCAGGAAGCGATGACCCATCTAAAACCGAAATCAGCCGGGGTGGCGATACGGTGAATATTTATCCGACTAAAAAAGTTTTTATTCCGGTAGATACAGCCCTTGTACGCAGCAACGGAACGGTTAATCCCGAAGACAGTGTACTCTCGGAAATGAGGTTTGAAATTCCAAAAAACAACCTGTTTAAAAATGATGCTGCCATTTTAAACCTAATCGCTTCCAACCAATGGAAGAGGCCGATATATTTTACTTCAGAATACCGCGAACTTGGTTTTGGCGCGTACTTACGGCAGGATGGGCTTACTAACCGATTGGTTCCTGTGGCAAACAGCCCGGTGAATAAGACATGGGTGGTTGATAAAATGATGAACAAATTTGTTTTTGGAAATGCCAATGTACGGGGTGTTTACTTTGACGAAGAAAACCGCCGCCATTTAAACAGCATTCGTTTGGCCTATGCACAGGCTGCAGCTAACCTGGCAGATAATGGCAAAAAAGAAGATGCTAAGAAAATGTTGGAGAAATGTGATAAAGGGATGTTGGATGAAAATTTCAGCTATGGAATGGTATCCAGGTTTCAGCAGCATAACTACATCTCAGTACAATTTCTTGAAGCTTGTTATAAAGCCGGTGACACTGCGCTAGCTGAAAAAGTGAGCCGTAGCGTAAAGAAAGATCTTGAACAACAAATCACTTACTATAACAGCCTGGATGAAAGCAAGCAAGACCAATTCAGGAATGATAGTGAGCAGGCCGCAAATTTCCTTCGCGGCATACAGCAAATAGAGGCGATGTATAAGTCGCTGTCACCAAAAGCAATGGAAATGCCGGGCGCTATTAATAATATCCCGGTTACTCCACCAGCTACAAAAAAACCTGATAGTCCTAAAAAATAGGTCTTACAGATAGAAAATATAAATCCTCCTGCCACAACAGGAGGATTTATATTTAACAACCGAACTAATAATCAGATTCAAATGTTTATTAATTTGCAGTAAGCCAATGGGTAACCACCAACGACCACCGATATCGATGCGCTCCGGTTACTGGTTGCCATATCCGGCGCTATAATTTTATGAAAGGATACAACTTCTCGAAATTTGATCCTAACCAAAACGGTAAATCAAGTTTCGAACAATTACTCGATATTTTTATGCAATTGCTTACCTACACAAATGGGGATGTAGGTGAGGCTATGCAATGGATGAACGAACTCGATAAGGAATACAAGCTAACCCAGGATGAATACGGCATGGGCGATTTTTATGAAGACCTGAAAGACAAAGGGTATATCGACGAGAAAAAAGACAATGGCGAAATAAAAATTACCCCTAAAACAGAGCAGGGCATCCGTAAAAAAAGCCTGGAAGAAATATTTGGGAAGCTCAAAAAAACCAAGCAGGGAAATCACAACACCTTCAAACCCGGAGGCGGTGATGAGATCAACCCCGAAACGAGGCCATTCCAGTTTGGTGATACACTTGAGCAAATCGACTTTACCAGCTCTATCCGTAACGCCCAGATAAATCATGGTGTAGAAAGTTTTAGGTTGTACGAAGATGATCTTGAAATAAGGGAAACTGATTTCAAATCACAAACCTCTACTGTGTTAATGATTGATATCAGCCATTCGATGATATTGTATGGTGAAGACAGGATCACGCCTGCAAAAAAGGTCGCCATGGCTTTGAGTGAACTGATTCAGACAAAGTACCCGAAAGACACTTTGGATATTGTTGTTTTTGGAAATGATGCATGGACGATCGAGGTGAAGGATCTTCCTTATTTGCAGGTGGGGCCTTATCATACCAATACCGTTGCCGGGCTTGAACTGGCAATGGATATTTTGAGGAGGAGGAGAAATCCCAACAAACAGATTTTCATGATCACTGATGGCAAACCAACCTGCCTGAAAGTGGGTAAGCGATACTACAAAAATAGTTTTGGTGTTGACCGCAAAATATTGAACCGTTGTATGAGCCTTGCCACCCAATGTAAAAAATTGAAAGTGCCGATTACAACATTTATGATTGCAAGCGATCCGTACCTGCAGAAATTTGTAACTGAATTTACAGAAACTAATAATGGCAAGGCCTTCTTTGCTTCATTAGACAAGCTCGGTGCGTTTATATTTAAAGATTTTGAAAGTGGCAAACGGAAGACAGTATATTAAAGTAAAGTGAGAAGTTTATAACTAAGCTTGGATGTAAAAAGCCGCTAACCTTACATGAAAGATTACTTCATGTTTCCCTTTCATACTCGACCGAAAAATAATACTTGTGCCGCGTACGGGCCATTTTAATCTTCAAAGACTGATATTTTTTGGAGATCGCTAGTGTATGGCAAAGCAGAATTACCAAATAGAATGTTTACAACTTGGAAGAACAATCAGCAATAATTGATAAATATCATAAACTAAAATAATGATTCAAAAAGCAAGCACATTAGGCGAACTAAAAAGACAGGGTTACAAGTCGAAATCGATTAAAGATGAGCTCCGTGAAAACCTGATCAAGAAAATAAAAGCAAAAGAAAACGCATTCCCGGGTATCCTTGGGTATGAGGATTCAGTTATCCCAGATACAGAAAGGGCATTATTATCCCGACATAATATTTTGTTTCTCGGCCTGCGTGGCCAGGCTAAAACCAGGATGGCAAGGCAAATGACTCAATTGTTGGATGAATATATTCCGGTAGTTGCCGGCAGTGAGATCAATGATGATCCATTAGCGCCAATTTCAAGATACGCCGTCGATCTTATCGAAGCTGAGGGTGATAACACTCCAATAAACTGGCTGCACCGCGATCAACGGTATGGTGAAAAACTGGCTACACCGGATGTTAGTGTAGCTGACCTTATTGGCGACATTGACCCGATTAAAGCAGCTAACCTTAAATTAAGTTTTGCTGATGAAAGGGTGTTGCATTATGGGATTATACCCCGCAGTAACCGTAGCATTTTCGTTATCAACGAACTACCGGATTTGCAGGCTAGGATTCAGGTTTCACTATTTAATATTTTGGAAGAAGGAGATTTGCAGATCCGCGGATTTAAACTGCGTTTACCGTTAGACGTGATGTTTGTGTTTAC
>JBDSLD010000144.1:0-8976 GCA_039916545.1 Ferruginibacter sp. | reverse complement strand
CAAGTTGAGCATCATCTTCTTTAATTGATCCTGCAATTTTTCTAAATAAACTTCTTCGGTAGGAAGAGCAATTTATTCATAGTTGAATTTTGCGTAGCCTATGTTTGATGTTGTCAGGATTGCAGCAAATAGAATTACATTCTTATACAGAAAGCTCAGATAGAATTATTCAGTCGGGACCAAATAAATAAGTTGTTATCAAAAATAATTTTCTATTTTACTCATCAATCCATTACCATTTTATTTTTTTTTGCTGAAAAAAAATTTTGAATGCGAAAAGATTCTAACTTTGTCCATTAAATTAGTAGACTAATAAATTCAACTAAAGAGAAATAGTAAAAATCGTTTTACCAATGAACTATTTAAACTGCTACGGCGCCGACAAAAAAGACTTTGACTCAAAGCCTGCCCTGATAAAAATTGTTTTATCCATTCACCGTTGTTGTTGGTTTCGTTCATGTTGTTGCAGCATGCAATAACAATTTCTTAGTTATCCCGATTATTTACCGGTTTATCGCATGCCAGTTTTGAATGAGAGGTTGCTGCATGCAATTTTTATTACAACAAGGTATTACGTTAATCGTGTATCGCCCTATGTTGATGCAATTGCTGCATCGATTAGCACACACCAGGAATTGCAGAAGACCAAAGCGCATAGCATTGGCACCGGTACGCTATTGTTATTAAATAAAGCCGTTTGTATTCACTTACTAATAAAATATTTAGACACCATGTACACATAAATATTTACGACTCACCATCAATCGCTTACGGAATCATCGTTTTCGGCTATCCGGAACAGTTAGATGTCTCCTTTCTATTCAACTATCAGATTCCTGGTAATTTTTTACAAACTTCAAATGAGCTCATACTATTGACATGAAAACTAAAATCTTCATTTTTGCTATTTTCTTCCCGGTCGACAAAAAAAAATCTAATGGGGGATTATCCTTTCAGGCAGCAGGGTTTCACGCATCTTACTTTTACCCTTACTACCTTGCACCAGTGAAAACCCCGCTGGGACGTACTTGTGGTAAGTTAAATCTAATCTGATTCGTTAGAAAACTTGATAAGCATTGCAACAAGCTTTGTTAGACTGAGAATAGCTGACGCATAAATTCTGCCCGAAAATGATGCAGAGATATAAAAGAAGGGTAATTCTTTTAGGCAGCAGGGTTTCACGGATTGCTTTTTATTACCCGCCACCGCGTATTGTGAAAACCCCACTGGGACGTACTTGTGATGAATGAGGCAAAGACGTTTATAACTGAGGACCTTGCTTTGTGGGAGTAAATGCACGTATATTAAAAGAGAGATGACTCTTTTAGACAGCAGGGTTTCACGGATTGCTTTTTATTACCCGCCACCCCGTATTGTGAAAACCCCGCTGGGACGTACTTGTGATAGATGAGGCAAGGATGGATATAGTTGAAAGTCCCGCTTTATTAGAGCAAATGCACTGATATAAAATGAGAGATGCCTCTTTTCTTCAGCAGGGTTTCACGGATTGTTTTTTATTACCCGCCACCGTATAATGTGAAAACCCTGCTGGGACCTACTTGTGATAGATGAGGCAAGGATGGATTTAGTTGAGAGTCCCGCTTTATTAGAGCAAATGCACTGATATAAAATGAGAGATGCCTCTTTTCTTCACCAGGGTTTCACGGATTGCTTTTTATTACCCGCCACCGTATAATGTGAAAACCCTGCTGGGACCTACTTGTGATGGATGGTACCAGTGTTATAATAATCAGCCAGGTGGTCAGGGAAATCGAGAATTCTTTGCTTTTCAAAATGCCTGGTTGTGCTGCTATAAAAAGCAGTAGATTTAACATCGTCATTACGATAGCGCATAAAAAGATACTACCTGACAAGTAATATTTGGAGTAGCGTTTCTCCGTTAATAAATGTTTTTATGGTTGTTAAAAATAAATTTATGGTAAGATTTTTTTATTGCCTGGTTGGTATTTGCCTGGGTTATGCATCAACAGCACAAAATCCCGGTCATGAAAATTTGTCTTCCAAAATTATCAATGAGTTGAAACGCTCCAGGTGCATTGTCAATGACATAAATGGAAAAGCAGTTAAAGATGGTAATGTAGTTATGCAAAGGAACTGGTCGGGCAATGTCTGTAAATCGAGCTTGCTAAACAAAACCCAAAAACCTATCCGGTTAAGTAATATTATTTTATTTGAAATAACGGGATCATACCTCAATAAAGATTTTCCGATCTATGGCGAAGGTTTTCAGATGCTTCACCAGGTGGCCGGCACATTGGGCAAGCCGGAAGATATCGGGGAGTATGCCGATATCAGCCATTATAAAATAAATGGAATCGATGACCGGCCCACAGCCTATGGCTTATTTACAATGATGCTGTCAAAAAGCGATCATTTGCTATTGGGGTTTTCAAGTTGCCGGAAATTCATTGGCAGGATCAGCTTTTCGGTAGATAGGATCACCATTTCAATTGACCCGGAAGGACTGGTCTTACAGCCCGGTGCACTGATACAACTGGAAGATTTTGTAGCGCTGAAGGGCAATGACGGCAACCTGGTTTTGTCGGACTTTTCGGGACTGATCTTAAAAAATCATCCCGCTGTCAGGCGATCCGCCATCCCAACGGGCTGGTGTTCCTGGTACTGTTACGGGCCCGATGTAAATGACTCTATCATTCAGGTAAACCTGGATGGGTTTTCCAAAACATTGCCTGAACTAAAGTACATCCAGATAGATGACGGTTATCAACCATTTATGGGCGACTGGCTGGAAGATAACCCTGCTTACGGTTCCATTACCAAAACGATCAATGAGATAAGGGCCAGGGGATTTGAGCCTGCTATCTGGATTGCACCGTTTATAGCGGAGAAGGCGTCAAAGCTCTTTCGCTCCCATCCCGGATGGTTTGTAAAAGATGTAAATGGGCAACCGCTTAACTCGGCCGATATAGGTTTTGGCGGATGGCGAAACGGTCCGTGGTATGCCCTGGACGGTACCAATCCTGAAGCACAGGAATATTTTAAAAAAGTTATCAAAACAATGCGGGAACAATGGGGCGTAAATTATTTTAAACTGGATGCAAACTACTGGGGCGCCATTCACAATGGTTATCATTATGATAAAACTGCCACCCGCATTGAAGCCTACCGGCGTGGAATGCAAGCTATACTGGAGGCTTGTGACAGCAACACGGTTGTGCTTGGATGCAATGCACCGATCTGGCCTTCTTTGGGCCTCGTCACAGCGATGAGAACCAGTAATGATATCAACCGCGATTGGAATAGTTTCAAAAATACCGGAAAAGAAAATCTTTTACGTAGCTGGCAAAACGGAAAATTATGGACCAGTGATCCTGATTGTTTGTTGCTTGCAGATAATACCGCGCTTCCCACAGATAAGAAGATTCCCTTCAACGAATGGGTGTTTCATGCCACGGTCCTGCATGCAACCGGGGGTATGGTTTTAAGCGGTGATAAATTTGATAACCTTGGGACCGTACAGTTTGAAATGATAAAAAAAATGATCCATCCTACCGGTAAGGGTGCAAAGTTCAGTGATAGTAAAATGCAGACCGGGTTTACCGATGTTGGAGATAAACAATATTATTATTTTTTCAATTGGGGAGATACGGAGTTGACAAATTTAACAATCAAATTAAAAGCAGGGTCAAGCTTGGTTGATTACTGGTCGGGGAAAGATATTGGTATTTATAACAGCGAATATACCGTGCCCATCCTTAAACCTCACTCGGCAATTTTAATGATCGGCTCCCCAAAATAATGTGATGGTTCGGGATTGATGAACGCTGGCTGTTATACCTCTTAGTTATGAAGCTATTTGATTCTGGTTATAGTTTTTAATAGTTTAAAAATATAGACCCGGCTAACGGGAAGCTTAGTGAACGACAAAAACTATTTTTATTATTTCAATATAACACGGCCTGTTCTAAATTACATAGCCAAAGCATACTAAGAAGATAATATAACCATAATCACCACTCATGAATAAAAAGCAAATTTTTATTTTCACCTTCATTTTTCTTTTTACCTGTAAATCGGTTTCGTTTGCACAAGAAGCACTGTTGCCGACGCCATGGGCCAAAGCCGCTTTGGGCGCTCCTGTTCCTTTTCCGGAATATCCGAGGCCGCAATTGCAGCGTTCTGACTGGATGTGTTTAAACGGTGACTGGGCCTATCTTGGAGGCAAAAATATTGCTGATGCATTTGACCCGGTTGCACCTGTGTCTTTTAATGGCAAGATAGAAACAATAAAAGTTCCTTATTGCCCGGAGTCTGTTTTGTCCGGTATCCAGCGTAAGCAGGAAATCAATATGTGGTATCAGCGAAATGTTGAGATTCCGGCTGATTGGGCAAACAAGCAAGTGCTCCTGCATTTTGATGCTGTTGCCCACAATGCAACTTTGTTTGTCAACGGCCATAAAGCGGGTGGCCATGCCGGGAGTTACGATGCTTTTAGTTTAGACATAACCCGCTGGTTAAAAAAAGGAAATAACAGTCTTGTAATTGCGGTGCAGGACCTGAACAATGGCCGCGTACCATCGGGTAAGAGCGGTCCACGTGGTGATTACACCTTCTGTTCCGGCATATGGCAAACCATATGGCTGGAACCGGTTAATAAAATCTACATCAAAAATATTCGCCTGCTTCCCGACCTGGCCAACAGCCGTTTAAAACTGCTTGTAAACACTGAAGGAAGTGGAAAGGTGACTGCGGTAGCGCTGGATGGAAACAAGGTAGTTTCGCAAGCGAAATCGGCAAACGGCACCTACTTTTACCTGCCTGTTAAAGACGCGAAGCTTTGGTCGCCGGATGAACCTTTTTTGTATGACCTCGCAATTAGTTTAGCAGACGCCCGTGGTGTTGTAACCGATGAAATAAAAAGCTATTTCGGTATGCGTGATATAAAATTGGGAAAGGTTAACGGTGTCAACAGGCCTTTACTTAACGGCAAATTCATCATGCAGCTCGGCCTGCTCGACCAGGGTTATTGGCCGGATGGTATCCTTACCGCCCCGACAGAAGAAGCACTTAAATTTGATATAGAATTTACAAAAAAGGCAGGATACAATTTGATCAGAAAACATATGAAAACCGAGCCTCAGCGGTTTTATTACTGGGCCGATAAACTGGGTTTGCTGGTATGGCAGGATATGCCCGCAATATGGTACCAGCATGAAGATACCGCTACGACAAGAACTGAATTCCGGAAAGAATTACATGCCCTGGTTGATGACCATTATAATTCGCCATCGATCATTACCTGGGTGCCTTTTAACGAAAACTGGGGAGCGTTCGATGTTAAGGAAATAACCGATTGGGTAAAGCAGTACGACCCTTCCAGGCTTGTCAATGGCAACTCGGGTTTTAATAATAATCCGGATTATCAAAAAGCATATGGCGATCCTGGAAATGGGGATTATGTGGATACACATATTTATGTTGGTCCAAATGGCGCTTCGGTACCGGATGAACATCGTGCGGCATCGCTGGGCGAATTCGGTGGGGTTGGTTTGTTTGTGCGTGATCATATGTGGCCAGTAGCAAATAACGCTTACGACTATGAGCCAACAAAAACGCGGCTCACAGACAGGTATGTTTTTTTGCTGGACCAGGTGGAACAACTGATGAAATACAAAGGGTTGAGTGTCGCTATCTATACGCAAACAACCGACGTGGAGCACGAGGTGAATGGCATACTGACTTACGACCGTGCTTTCGAGAAAATGGAAATGGACAGGATTAAAGCAGCCAATGAAGCTGTGATCAAAGAGAGTTACAAATTGAACCCTTGACGACAGGATTTATTATTTCTTTACAATAAAGACTATTTATTGCCTGGCAATACCGGAGCCCATTTGTCTATTTTATCAGGCCTGAAATAACCAAGGAAAATTTCATCGGCTGCATCCTGTATCGGGTTTTGATTGATAACCCGGAGACCGTATTTCGATTTTAGAGATTGAGGAAGAATATCTTTTACAAGGAACATGTCATCAATAGCTATTCCGTATTTGTCATCAATATGTGCGTTGGCGCCCTTAAAACCAGTATGGCGAAAAAAGGCTGTTTGCTTTGATTGTTTTATCGCTTCATTTTTGTCCCGGGCAGCGACAAGCATCTTGTAATGAAATTCTTCAAATTCTCCTTTTTTGTACCCGCCGAGATTTATAAAAAAAAGATGAGCTCCTTCATTTTGCCCGGGATTTTCAGTCACTTCTATGGCATATCCATTCACCATTGTCACCTCCCGCCATGCATCTAAATGAAAGGTATTGTTAGCTTCCGGCCAAAAGCTGATAGCATCCGGCAATACATCCCTGATATCGTCGCCAATACCAAAAAAAATATCGTGCTGTTCTGTATTTCTCCCGGCTGGGGAACAACCTATTAATAACATGAATAATTTAGCCACGATTAAATTTTGTCAATTTAGATCAATGAAATTTTATCAAAGTTACTTCAATGAATATTTCTATTTAGAAAAGATAGATTTACATAGACTTGTTATCAAAATGCAATTTAAAATTAAAGGCTTGCCAAATATTTGGTGAATATTAAAATTTGCAAAAGAGTTATCTGTACGCGAACAAGGGAGTTGATTGATGCATAGAGAATTGTTCCTGGAGATAACAATTAATTAAGGTCTACAACTGGGATAATACGTTTTTATAGCAAACTTTATTGACAGCCATTTGGTTTAAATTCAGACTTGCCATTGACTACGGCTAACCCGGTTTGTCAGTTGAAAGCATACTGCCAGGCATTTTATTTTTCGGTTTATAGCTGTCGGGAACTTTACTTTGTATCAAATGCCAGGTGCCGCCTACCGTTTTCTTTTACCGCAAATGTTTGCCAGTAAATTCATTATTTGTATTTGATTTCATAATTAAAGTTTAAGATGTATAATTTATAAGCGTAATTATTCAACAATAATACCTTGCAAGAGTACCCTTATCTCAGGATATCCTAATTAAAATTCAGCGCCTGGTTGAGCATCCTTTTGCATATAATATTTAAAATGATTATTTTTTTTCCCATTTTAATATCAGGCCCTTAATTATACCTGCGTAGTTAGCATTTACGAATGGTTAAATAAATGTTCATGTTCAAAAAGAGAGAAACAGGGTGTATCAATTGCAGGATCCCCGGTATAATTTGTTGATATAATTGGCGTAGATTTTGGCATAGCATTATAATTAACATACAGTTTACTTATGAAAATAGTTGTAATTGGCGGTTCTGCCGGTTCTTTAAGAAGTCTTAAAAAGATAACCTCAGGCATCTCAAAAAATATCGATGCAGCGGTATTTGTTGTTATACATTTTCCACCTGACAAAACCAGTAATTTGCCAGCGATCTTAAATCGCGAAAACGAAGTTCCAGCGGTGTTTGCAACGCATCATTCAACCATTGAGACAGGAAAGATCTATGTAGCGACTTCAGATCACCATTTAATTATAGAAAAGGGAAAAATGTTGTTGGTCCATGGGCCAAAAGAAAACCGTTTCAGGCCTTCGATCGATGTATTATTCCGATCTGCTGCGGTGGCGTACGATGCAAAGGTTATCGGTATTATTTTATCTGGTCTTTTGGATGATGGGACTTCCGGATTAAGTACTATCAAAGAAAATAACGGAGTCGCAATTGTACAGGATCCTGAAGATGCCGAATTTAAAAATATGCCCCTGAGTGCCTTACGCAATGTAGCTGTAGATCATTGTGTGCCCGCTAAGGAAATCGCTGCTTTGATAAACAACCCGGCAAATAAACAACCAAAAGAAATAGGCATGAAAAACGGTGAAAGGTTACAATGGGAAAATAAAATCGCCCGGGGCATGAACACCAGTTTTGATGATATTAAAAAATATGCAACGTCTACCCGCTATATTTGCCCGCAATGTGAAGGACCATTATTTCATATAAATGATGACAAAGTTACGCGCTACCGCTGTTTTACCGGCCACGCATTTACATCAGCTACATTGTTACAGGACATTTCAGAAAAAGTTGAACATTTGTTGTGGACCACTTTTAGAACCATGGACGAAAAACGGGAAATGATCCAAAATTTCACTGAACAAAACGATGAATTAGTTAAGGAAAAAGAGAAATTGGAGATTCAACTGGAAGTAATTAAAAAGTTGTTGGAGCAGTAATAACCAGGTAGAAATGGACAGGGATTTAAGACGGGTATACTTACATCAAATGCAAAGATTGACAGGGATTATTGCTGTAAACTTTCGCCTGGGGTTTTAATTTTTTACAGCATTAAATTTATCATCATTAACTCCGTCATATTTATTTTATATTTCAATAAGGTCTTCACCTGGCCTTCTCCATTTGCCCGATGGCGATCCAACCTTCCGGCGTGATGCCCATAATTTCGGTAGCGACCCCCAGCGTTTGGTAGGTATCAAAGAAAGCCATTCTTGCAATAGGATGATCCACTTCGCTGATTATTGCATAACCTTGTTCGCGCAGTTCACCGGTTACCCGGTCAAAATCACTAACCGGTAATCGAAACGCCAGGTGCTGTGTACCACCTGCCGGATATTTAGTGAGGTAGTCATGGAACATGCTTTGGCCGGAAAGGGGCTGGACGAGTTCGATGAAGGCTCCTCCGTTGTAAGCCTGGGCAGTCAGCCATTCACCTGCCACGACTTTGCCATGATAGGTCATACCCAGGTCCTGTGCCCGGACAAGCTCCGGCTGGGGGAAGCCGGCAATGCCAAGGGCGCCGGCAAGAAATTTTACTGCGACATGAATATCCGGGACCACCCAGCCTATTTGTGCGAATTCGAGTCCGGCGATGGTTTTATCGATATTACTTCTACTTTGACAAGTCAAAAACATTTTGTTGTGTTAGCGTAAATTTAAGATATTGTGGTTATGTAAATATCACGTATAAATATAGACCATGAGCGAACACCATCGTTACCAGCCGAAGAACCGCGG
>JBDSLD010000143.1:0-3684 GCA_039916545.1 Ferruginibacter sp. | reverse complement strand
TAAAATAATAACGGAAAGAATATTTTCAAACTTAGCTTTAGACCTGAATTGTAAAAAAATAAAACAGCTTTATGACCAATGCCTGGATATAGGTCAATTGGCCGCTTAAATATTACCGAACTATTGTAATAACAGAAGGTATTAATTCATTCACTAATAAATTCCGGTTTTCTTTATAGTAGAAAATTCACCAATAATCATCACTATTCAATTGGAGTCAGTGGGCCATTTTCTTTGAAAAGCTGTGAGCTAACTTTTTTTGCCGGATCAGGTTTCAAGTGGGAATCGTTCGGGGAACAATTATTTGTAATGCGGCGGGAATAATCTTCGCATCAATATTAGTTATTTTACCCAGGTATTCGCCATCCACCTGAAAATGCGCTTTGGTTTTGGAGTTGATTTGCAATGACCCGGTTTGATACACTTCTGTTTTGGAAGGGTCATAAGAAAGATGTGTTACCATCATTTTATAAATTTCAGTTAATGATATTTTTTTTACAATGATCACTTCAAAAACATCATCATCCAGTTTGCCTGCCGGGTTTATTAAAGCCCCGCTACCATATTTTGTTGCATTAGCAATTACTACCATCGCAGCCTCTCTTTTTACAAAATTTCCATCTACCTGTATTTCAACCTGCATCCTGGGTTTACGCCATAAAACTTTCCATGCTGCTTTTGCATATCCCCACATTCCCCTGCCCGCGGTTGTGTCAAACTTTTTGATAACGAATGCATTAAACCCGATATCTGCCAGGTGAATGCATATTTCATCATTAATTTTTACGAGGTGAATGCTTTTGACTACTCCTGTCTCAACAACTTCCAGCGCTTCACCAATATCTGCCGGAATGCCTAATTCCTTTGCCATTCCATTGGCAGAGCCTGCAGGTAATATCCCTAAAGGGATATTAGTACCCGTTAAAACAGTGGTTACCAATTTTATGGTTCCATCACCTCCAACTGCAATAACCCGGTCGGGCTTGAACGCTACGATTGCATCCCTTATTAAATGTGGTGAACAGGACTTATCGAGTTGAACGAATTCTGCCACCACATGCCTGCCGGTAAAATGCCGCTCGATAATAATTTGTAAATCAGGTGTCTTATTACCTGATCCTGGATTGATTATAAAAAGTAATTTTGCTTTTTCGGTATCATTCATATGATATTTTGTTTTTTGGGTGCTAAATTGTTGTTATAGATTTTATGTCATCAGAACTCATACATAAGCATACGCTGGTAAAAGTGTATCATGGTTTTGGCCATAAACAGAGCCTAACTCTTTATGGCCATGTATATAAAAATAAATTCACTAAGGAAAGATCCTATAATAACAATATTGCAGCCAATATTATTTACCTGGTAAAATTGTTTTGTATTAAACCCATTGCCGGAGCCAGGATACAACTGGAATGGAGAAAACAGGTAATGGAAAGCACGACGGAGAAAGATGGCTTTTACAAATTTGAATGGGAATCTGAAGAAGATGTGGCGGCGGGCTGGCATTCAGTCACGGTAAACCTTTTAAATGAAGCGGGCCATGTTGTAAAAGGAGAGAAGGGTAAAGTTTTTGTGCCGCACATTACCCAGTTTGGGTTTATATCTGATATTGACGATACCGTAATGGTGTCACATTCATCCACCATTTTCAAAAGACTGCGGGTTTTGTTTACTAAAAATCCACGAACCCGCAGGACATTCGAAGATGTAGTTCGGCATTATAAATTATTATCCGAGGCCCATACAACACTGGAAGTGCCGAATCCTTTTTTTTATGTTTCCAGCAGCGAATGGAATCTTTATGATGAACTTTCTGAATTTTTCAGGCACAATGAATTACCTGCCGGGGTCTTTCTACTTAGCCAGGTAAAAAGATGGTATCAGTTGTTTAAAACAGGTAAAACAAAACATGAGGCAAAACTATTACGTGTTTACAGGATAATAGACGCTTTTCCTCATCAGCAGTTTATTTTAATTGGAGATAATTCGCAATCTGATCCCATTATATATAATTTGATATGCGAAAAATATCCAGAAAAAGTATTTGCGGTGTATATAAGAAATATATCATATAGTAAAACAGTTGCGACCAAAGACTTGTTAAGGAATATTAGCAGGCATGGAATAGCAACCTGTCTTTTTGAAAATAATACGGAAGCAATTGAACATTCCCGGAACATAGGTTTAATAATTTGATAACAGCCAATGCCTGTTAGCAAGTTTTCTTCTGGTCAATTGTTTCTACAAAAATAATACTGTGGAAGTCTTTGCTCAACAGAATGTGTGGAAAATTAAAAAGTCGTCCGATTACTTGTATAATGATTTATCAACGCCCGGTTCTTAATGAGCTTGAGTTGTTCAAGGGCGGTTTTATCTTTTGCGTGAAGCTTTGCATCTAAAGTTTACCTGCTACCCGTTCAGGAATATATACAGGGCTATACGCCTTTAGGAAAAACAGTTGGCTTTTTTGCTTCTCATTTCCGGTGCGTTACAAATTATAACCGATCCCTACATAGTGTCTGCAAGAAAACTCCACGATTTAGCACTATCCTGGATTTAAACCAATTTATCTTCCTGAATAATTTCTTTCATGCTGATGTCAGTTTTTCCAGACTTGTAATTTTCGCCTTCTCTTTGGTCTATTTTTTTAATAAATAATGAGGTAACACTTTTAAATTCGTGTCTTCGCCTCCTCAGCCGGCGGGGCTGCGTAACTGCAACGGCGCCGCTTTTGCAGCTTTCAAAAAATATGCTGCGCATTTTTTGAATATTGACTTCGTCAACACCGCTCCAAAAGATGCGCCTTATGCAGTTACTGGTTTAAAATCATTGCTACCAAAGATTCGACAAGCAAAATTTCAAATAACTCTTCCCCATAAAGGGTTTCAGCGTTTTCTTGCAGACACTACATAATAGCCCCGGCACCCTGCCCAATATTTGCCTGGTGTTATTGACAGCTTAGTTAGCATCGATACTGTCTACTTCTATCAGGGCCGTTTTCTTGCCATAATAAATAATGGGGCCCTGCCTTCCATTTAAGTACCCGGTGCCGTTCATAGCCCGATAACCCGTTACCTGAACTTCCTCCAGGTCGGTACTGTCCGGGCGATCTGTTTGTTGGCAGCAGCAGGTAGCAGCAAAACAGGTAAACGGTAAAAAAAGAAATGTTTTGATTTTAAAATGAACTTTTATCGCCGCTATTTTTACTGGCTCCTTATTTTCTGTTTCAGAACCGGGTTCCATTTTTTTCCCATCTATCAGGTGGCAGTATTTCGGCCATCGCCTGTGATATCGGTGTTATGCCCGGAATGAATTTTCAGCCAGCTTTTACGCTGGTAATTCATGAATTAATGCATCGCTTTATTTATGGCAGAATATTCTTATTTTTTATGCTTTGTTTTTCTATTTTCGCTCCCTTTGTTTATTCAATCTTCCTCTTTGTCTTCAGTGATTTTTACAAAAGCACTGCGATGAGGAGCCGGCATCCTGGCGTCTTCCCCTTTCACTGCCTTCCAGATCACTTCGCTAAAGATGAGATCCGGTATCCTGTCTTCTTTTGAAAAGTCAAAGGTTTCACTCAGTTTAGCGGTGGCTGATGTTGAATTATTTTTTTCGTTCAGGTCAATATTCGCTGGCACAAAAGAGAAGGGATTAATATCCGGCACAGCCGTAAACGAGCGC
>JBDSLD010000142.1:0-4967 GCA_039916545.1 Ferruginibacter sp. | reverse complement strand
AAATGCAGTTCGCAGCTCTCTGGCTTTACATCTGCGAACTGAATGGTAAACGATTCTGTTTTAACCTTTGTTTTTATCGGCTCAATTTTGAACCGGGCAGCATCCTCAGATTCTTTGTATCCCTCGGTTCCTGTGTTTTTTATGCCTTTGTTGATGATTACTTCCCAGCTTTCTTCTCCCGGTATCGTATAAAGCACATAGGTGCCGGAATCCAGTTTTCGTCCATAGAATTCAACGGGATCAGTTAAAACCAGTTTGGTAGCGGCATTGGCACCTGTGCGCCACAATTTGCCGTACGGAACGAGGTCACCAAAAACCCTGCGCCCTTTGGCTCCCGGCCTGGAATAAGATATTTCAATGCTTCCCAGCCCAAACTCCTGTTTGATGGTTTGTGTCGGCGACGGAGAGGGATATTTAACCTGCGCTTTTAAAAAAGGTGCGATAAAAAAAACGAGCAGTACGGAGGTAAGAAATATCTTTTTCATTCGTATTATTTTATACAAATATAAAGTATAGCGTTCACCGGTATTTAGTATTGACAATTTAGCAGGTAGACGTAGGTGCGGGTCGCGGTTTTTAAAAGACAATATCAAATGAAACCGACACGGAATTTTAAAATTTCACTTTTATTTTGCCGCTGCCTTTGCCTCCTTTTTTTACTTTCCAGCGGGGCCCATCTTTAACTGCACGCAGCGCTGCTTCATCGCAATCCTCACAAAGGGATTTATCTATTTTTACATTGCTAAGGGCTCCGTTGCTTTTTACATCAAAAGATATTTCCACTTCACCGTGGATCTTCTGTTGAAGGATATCATCCGGAATGGACAAATTATTAGCGATATAAGTATCATAATTATTCCAGCCATCTTCAGGCTCTACATTGATAACAGAATCTGGCACCAATGCCGCCCGGCGTTTTTTGCCACGTGCAACGGATGCATTTCCTGCTACCATAGTCTTTTCCTTTAAAGCCACTTCGTCTTCTGCCAGCACGATTTTATTTTGGTATGCGCCGCTTAGTGTACCGCTCATTAAAGTAAAGTTCCGGGTAACATATCCTGCGGACTTTATTTCGATATTCAGTATCGAGTCAGCAGACACCAGTCTGAAGTTCCCCTTCGCATCTGCATAGGTGCCAATATTGTCTTTGGTGATGCTGATATTTGCGAAAGGCAGCGGGTTTCCATCCGCACCCACCACCTGTGCTGCAAATTTCCGGGTAATGGTCATGGGTGGTTCTGATTTTTTCAAAAAGCCATTTCCCGCCGGTTTATTAATGGTTTCGTTGTTATTATTTGCTTTCAACTCAGGCGTATTCAATTGTGCAGCCGGAGCCGCATTATTGGTAGCCAGGTCCTGCACGCCTTTTATCGTGTCATCTGCATATCCTCCGCCCGCATCCTGTTTGGCAATTTTTTTATCATCCTTTCCTGGCCGATAGATAAATGTACTGTCTGCCAAAACCTGCTGATCAGGGGCGGTAACGGGCAACTTACTGATTGATTTTTTAGGATCGGGAGCCTTAACTGTCGCAGGACTGGTATCAGCAAGACTGACATCAGCCATCTTGCTTTGTCCTGAATCGCTCATTTTATTGATTACAGCGATAGATTTATTTTCAGGTGTCTTTGTTAGCAAATAGGTAATGCTAACTCCGCCGAAGATAACCAATATGGCTACCGCAACTTTCCATAAATAAAAGCGTGCCGCCGGTTTTAGGGCGACTACCTTCGCTGTCTGCGCGTTAGAAAAATTATTTTTTATTGATATTAAATGTTTATCCAGGTCTTGATCCTGCATCCCTTCATATCCTTCCATCGCCTCGGCCAAAAAGGCATCATCCAACGCCGCCTTTTCCATGGCATGCATATCTGCAGGGCTGAGCTTGCCCGAAAGATATTGTTGAATATCTCTTGCCGTGTAATTAATATTGTTTTTATCTGGCTCCATAAAACTTAGCCGGTTGCTACCGGTAATTCATACCAATCAATTTTAAAATATGCTCGTTCAACGGGTCAGGTTACGCTACTTCTTTTCCTTCGAGGCAAATTTTCAGGTTACGTTTCCCGTTTTGTATATAGCTTCTTACCTTGTTCCACTCGTAGCCGGTGATTTCCGCTATCTCGTTGTAACACTTTTTTTGTACAAAAAATAGCTGGATACTCTGCTTTTGATCTTCCGGCAATGTTTCCATACATTGCTCTAATTTATTAAAAGTTTCTTCTCTTTCCAGTATGTCATTTGTTAGATGTGTTATTTCTACCGATTGCATAAAATCAGCATCAAATTCGGCTGTTCTCCTATTTTTCGGACTTCTCAGGTGCATCAGGCAATAATTTCGTGCCAATACGTGCAGCCACCCCTTAAAATTGTCTACTTCATGCAGTTTTAATTTTTTGTTCAATTCTTCAAAAATATCCATTACCGCGTCTTTACTCCTTTCTACGTCCTTGAAATACTTAAGGCAAACACCAAATACCAGGTCCATATAACGCTGGTAAAGCCTACTTAAATGGTTGATCTCACCGGTTTCTTTAAAAGCAGCTACCAGTTCCTTGTCCGTTTCCTGGTCAGGTGATATGTTCTTTAAGAAGGTCAACTTTTTTTACAGTAACTGAATAATTTAAACTTAGATATTATGAGCGGGTGTTTTGACATGTCAATTATACAATGTTACCGGCATACATTTCATGTTAATAATAAGCTTGTAAAAGCCTATTCAAAATAAACTTTTACCGTTTGATAGAACAGCCGGTTATTCAGGTATTGGTGCTGTGCCTGGTTTTGCTTTTCCGAAAACCCCTGCAGACCGAAAAGTCCTGCCGCGTTGCCCTTATTGATCGCTATCTCAAGATAAGCCGCCGCATTGAACAACGCCAGTTTTTCACCTTCCTGTACATCCGCGTAGGTATCACTTATTTTTTCGATCACTTCATCGCGTTTAAAGACAATTTTAAAGCTCCTGCCTTTTCGTTGTTCCTCAAACTCTTCCCGGGTAATATTTACAATTACATTTTCAAAATTATCAACAAAAATGATCTGCCCCTCCATCCAGTTATTGCCCAACAGCGGGCGCAATGGGTTTTTAACCTGGATCGAAACCGAGTCGTCACCGATCTGCCCAAGTGGCCTGCCGGCGATCGCTTCATTAAAAGCTTTTGCAAAAACAGTGGTACAATAAAGCGCATTCTTTTGATGATTTTTATCCAATGCCAATGCCACTACTTTGTGCGGCAATTCTTCCAGGATCATAGTAAGTAAGCCATTGTCGGCACAGCCAATAAAATGGCCCTTGTGCTCCGCGAATAACATATGTTCCGGCTTTTCATCAAATAAATTTACCATTATCAAATGACAGGTTCCGGTTGGAAAATTCTTAATAGCATTCCTGCAGACATAGGCTGCCTGCGGATAATTAAAGGGAGATAACTGGTGAGTGATATCAACAATAGTGAAAAAGTTGCCTGCCATCAATAGCTGCCCCTTTATCGCGCCAGCAAGAAAATCATGCTGGCCAATATCAGAAGTAAGGGTAAGTATCGGCATCGGTGTAGTTGGGAAATTTTTAATTAATAAATTATAATATCAGGTAACCTGCTACATATCAGTAGTATATAACTTATCAATTATTTGATCAGTTCTCCATTCTTGTAAAAAAATCTTTTTACGATCCTGTCAGTCAGGGAGGGGAAAAACTTATTCATAAAAACAGTTTGTTTCCCGCTAAAGGACAGAACCAGCGTACGCTTTTTCTTTTCGATCGCCCTGATGATGTGATTGGCGCAGTCCTGTGAACTCATCAGGTCGCGCTCATTGAGCGGACTTTCTCCCTGCGCATACCCTTTGCTGTTAAGGGCGGCATTGCGGATATTGCTGCGGGTAAATCCCGGGCAAACCCACATCACGTTAACGCCCGTACCAAGTAATTCTGTACGCACGGATTCTAACCAGCCGTTTACAGCGAATTTAGAAGCTGAATAGCCACTTCGGCCCGGCAAACCACGGTAACCGGCAATGGAAGAAACGCCGGCAATCGTTCCTTTTCTTTCTATGATCGAGTTGAGCGCCAGTTTGGTACAATATACGGTACCGAAAAAATTGATGTCCATTACTTTTCTTATCACATCTACTTCCGCGTCCTGCAACAGGGCGCGCATGCTGATACCTGCATTATTGATCAAAATATCTATTCCTCCGTATGTTTCTATAGTTGAGTTAATAAAATTTCTGCAATCGTCGTACCGGCTTACATCAGCGACGATGGTATGAAGCATATGATTGGAATATTGTACCTGCAGGTTATACAATTTATCCTGGTTGCGCCCGCAGGTGGCAATTTTAGCACCCATTGGTATCAAAGCATCAATCAATGCTTTCCCGATACCTTCGCTGCCACCTGTAATGGCGACTACTTTATTTAGAAAAAAGTCACTCATATAATAAATTATAGGCAAAAATAAGAGAGTTCGCCGGCTGTTTATAAACAAACTTGATATTATTGGTTGGATATAGAGAAAAGTTTGCTGAAAAAGTTTGGCACTAAATGATTTTGCCCTATTTTTGCACTCCGTTGGAAAAACGGGTATATGAATTGGTAGCTCAGTTGGTAGAGCAATACACTTTTAATGTATGGGTCCTGGGTTCGAGTCCCAGCCAGTTCACAAAAATAAAAGCCTTCAAAATCATTGATTTCGAAGGCTTTTTTAGTTCGATAATGCCAATGCCGCTCGCAGCATGGCTATAACTGCCTGGAAAGTATGTCAACGGGAGTTCGACTATCGTTAGGTCCAGGGTTTAATTTTCTACCTGTGTTCTATCTTATCAGCATGACCTTGAGGATTTCTGGCTATATTCTGGACTGGCACCCGACCGTTTTAAAACAGCTCGGTTTTATTTATTGGGGAGTAACATAAATTGCTGAAAATAAATATACCTGGATAAGGATATAATGAGCAATTCTTTGCGTG
>JBDSLD010000141.1:0-39800 GCA_039916545.1 Ferruginibacter sp. | reverse complement strand
CTTCAGCGTCTGTGGGAACGGCAGGCGATAAATTACGGCCGGCCTTTAATGGTATTTCCAGGATAGAGAGGAAATGCTCATCAATGTTTTTATACTGCGCCTTTAACTTCCGGTCATTCACAAACATATCTTCCGGGTTGCCATCATTGCCAAAAGACACCATTTTGATGGAGGGCTCTTTGGCCAGTTCATTTTTAAAAAAGCCGGTAACGGTTTTATAATCCCTGTTGCCACCAATGGCAGTACGGATAATTTGGTTTGGATTATAGCCGAGGTCCTTGGTACGGATGAAATCCATTTGCCCATAATATATAATGGTGGCGATCAGCAGGAAAACCGCCAGCGCAAATTGAAAAACCACCAGGCTACGACCCAATAAACTACCGCCTGATAATTTTTGTTTATTATAGAGAACTTCGGAAGGTTTGAAATTGGACAATATCCAGGCGGGATAAAGGCCGGTGAGCAAGGTTATCGTTAACAATATTATTATAAAATAAACCAGCAATTTCACATCCAGACTTTCAGATAAAAGCAATTGCTTACCGGTTACGTTGTTAAATAATGGCAAAGTGATGTCCAGTAATAGCATTGACAGCAAAAATGCAAGGAAACAAAGTATAGCGGATTCGTTCAGGAACTGCAGGATAATTTGCATTTTACTTCCGCCGGCAATTTTTCTTACCCCTACTTCTTTGGCTCTTTTAAGAGAATTGGCAATGCTGATATTTACAAAATTTATAGCAGCCATCAATAAAATAAAAATCGCTATCCCCAGGAAAATATAAGAATAAACAGGATTACTTCCGTTGATGATACCATTCTCGCTATTTCCACCGGAATGTTGCAAAGGATCAAGGTGGATGTCAGTAATAGGTTGCAATCCATAAGTTATCGTTGGGGCGTAACCGTAAGTCTTAAACCTTTCAACCAGTTGTTCTTTGGCATGCGACGTATATATTTTATCAAACTGTTGTTCTACCAGGTATTTATTTGCATCAGGGCGAAGGACTACAAAAGTGCCTAAATAAGCATTTAACCAATTGTTATCTTCAAAAGATAATTGCATGAATTTAAAAGTAAATAACAGGTCAAATTGCAGGGAAGAATTTTTTGCGGGATCTTCCATTACGCCCGCGATCATCATCGGTTTGCCCAGTCTTTGAAAAGACGGATCGGCGTCTACCTGCAATAGCTTGCCCACTACATCAATACTATTGAAAAATTTTTTCGCCGTGCTTTCCGTAATCACTACTGCATTGATATCAGTCAGCACTTTACCAGGATCACCACGCAACATTTTATAAGTAAAGACATCAAAAAAATTATCATCCACGAACAGGGGCCGCAGGCGCAGTGACTTATTATCTATTGCGACGTCAGTAAAAATGTCGCCACCCATAACACGCACAAAACTTTTCACCTGGGGCAATGCATCTTTAAATGCAGGTCCCTGCACTTGCCCTGTGCCACCAACCCGTTCAGCACCGGATCCTTTGTTCTCCAATAACGTAGTTGTTATCCGGTATAGGTTCGGACTATTTTTATGAAAGTTATCAAAGCTGCGTTCATCCTTCCAGTAAAGAACTGCCAATAACATACAGGTAATACCAGTCGCCAAACCGATAATACTAATGGCAGAATAAAGCCTGCTCTGCCACAGGTGCCGGAATGAAATTTTCAGGAAGGTGCGCATCTTTGTTTTAGTTATTAAATAGCAAATACTGCATTTGAATCTGTAAGAAAGCCTCACGGTTTTTAAAAACCTGTGAGGCCTGATGAATTAACTCTTGCTTTCATAGGAAAGCAAATTAAATGAAACCTATTATTACATTAATTTTTAAAATTGGATGGTCTTTGTTTAGATTAGTCACCCTTATCTAAATGTCAGCGTTATTTTACCACTGCTTGCATTGGCTGTTACCTGCGTGCCACCGCCATTTAATTTTCCGTCTATCTGGTCATCATCTACTTTTCCACTAAAACTGGCCATGTTATCTGTCTTGATCTTATCGGCTGACAGGTCGAGGTCATATCCTTTTCCCGCTGGTAATTGCAAATCAATTTTACCACCGGAATTTTTGATCCTGATAAATTTGCCAGGGACCTTTATTGAGACACTGATATTTCCACCACTGGTGGCAGTCGAAACGTTGCATGACAACGCTGAAAGGTCGATGTTACCGCCAGAAGTATTTGCTTCCAGGTCACCTTTGATCTCATTTGCGCGAACATCACCTCCACTGGTAGTTGCATCTACATTACCATCCAGGTCAGCCAGCCTGATAGAACCTCCTGAAGTAACCAGCCTTATTTCACCGGTGCAATTGCTTGCTTCAATATTGCCACCGCTGGTAGTAAGGTCGATATCATTATCCGAACCCTTCACATGGATATTGCCACCAGAAGTTGTGCCCCGCAGTTTACCTTTTACGTTGTCAATGATTAGGTTGCCACCGCTGGTAGTTATTCTTTGAGTTCCGGCTAAGTCCTGCAGATTAATATTGCCACCGCTGGTGGTGAGGTGTGTAGATACATTTTTTGTCACAAATACTTTAAATGAAATAGATAAAGCATTTTTCCAATCCCATTTTTTATTTTTAGATTTTGCGATGGCGGTAACCTTGCTATCAGCAACGGTGATATTCAGGTCATAGTATTCATCCAGTCTTTTCTGTATCTCGTCTTTTGAAAGAGAGCCACCTTTATTCCGGTTGGAGGCCCAGATAAATACTTCCACCCGTGCCTGGCCGGCCGGCACGCTTTCCACACTGATGTTTCCGCCGGAGGTTTCTACGTCAACATCCTTTATCGTTTCAGTGGCCAATGATTTCGTCAGGAAAGGGTCCTGCTTAGAATCGTTTTGCGCAAATAAGGTACCGACCGTACAACTTATCAGGAAGATTAAAATTGTTTTTTTCATGTTGCTTTTTTTGTTGTTAAAATATTAAAATTAAATTGAACTATGTTTTAATAGATACGCTGTTATTAATCTCGTTGAAATAAATATAATTATAGTTGGTACCTGCTTACTTTTTTTCTTGATAAAAAAAAGTAACAAAAAAAATCAAGTGCTGCGAATCAAAAGGCTTGTTACCAGCATAAATGTGCAATCACAGCGATGGCTGACATTACAGTTCATTTTCAAATTTTCAAATTGTCAAATTTTTACATTAGTGAATCAGCTAATTACTTACTCCGTTCTCAAACTCTTTACCGGGTTCGCCACAGCCGCCTTTATTGCCTGGAAGCTGATCGTGGCCATTGCTATCGCTACGGAAAGCAAGCCTGCAATAACAAATACCCACCATTCAATATTAATACGATACGCAAAATCCTGCAGCCACAGGTGCATTACGTACCAGGCCAGCGGAGATGCGATCAGGAAGGCGATGAATACAAGTTTGATAAAGTCTTTTGACAACAACAACACGATATTGCTTACAGATGCGCCCAATACTTTTCTTACGCCGATTTCTTTGATCCGTTGCGAAGTGGCAAAAAGCGATAATCCTAACAAGCCGAGGCTTGCGATGAAAACAGCGAACCCGGCAAAAATGCTGAAAGCCTTTCCGAAGAGCTGATCGTCTCTATATTGCTGGTTAAACTTTTCATCCAGGAAATAATAATCAAATAAGTTGCCCGGGAAGAATTGCATGTACGTTGTTTTTACGGAGGCGATCGCAGCAGCAACATCAGGCGTATTTACTTTTACCGATATTGGATTATAAGTGCCATATAGCGGTTGTATCATAATTGGTTCCATCGGATAACGCAACGATTTTTGGTGATAATCATTAATCACACCAATTACATCCCATTTTTTATCGCGCACAGTAATTGATTTTCCTATCGCATCATCGTTTGATAAAAAGCCCAGCGTTTTAACTGCGGAAGCATTGATCAATACATTGTGAAGCTTATTGTAATCGGGATCGTAATCCAGGCTGGAGAGCTTTCTGCCTGACAATAATTTTATTCCATACACATCAATAAAATCAAAATCGGCGCTCATTCTACGGATGGTAGAATTGTTGCCGCTATTGTCGTCGGACCGGTGAACATTGAATGACCTGCTCATTTCTTCGCCTGCTATCCTGCCCGATGTCGCGACTCCCGTTACACCTGCAATTTGTCGAAGCTCCATTTTAAAGCTATTTTCCTTTGCAATAAAAGACGAATCAAAGTCGCTGAATATGGGCGGTTTTATAACCAGCACCTGGTTTATATTCATGCCCAATTCCTGCGTACTCATGAATTTTATTTGTTTGTAAACGATAAAAGATCCGATGATCAAAGCTACTGTTATGGCAAATTGGGCTACCACCAGGCCCTTACGCAATACGATCCCTTTTTTAGAATTACTGAATTTTCCCTTTAAAACCAACATTGGTTTGAACGAGGACAAAATCAATGCGGGGTAAAACCCTGATATTAAAATACCTGTTAGTATGAGCGTAAGCAGGCCAATTGTTATGCTGTAACCGCCAAGGCTTTTTTGAAAAAGGAAGGACAGGGACAGCTTGTGCTGGATCAGGGAATTAAAGGGCGCCTGTAAAGCAAACATCAATAACAAAGCCAATACAAGTGCAATAATATTTATAAGAAAGGACTCTGTCAGGAATTGCCGTATCAATTGACTCCTGGTGGCGCCTGTAACTTTGCGAACACCGACTTCTTTCGCCCTTTCTGCCGACCTGGCCGTGGATAAGTTAATATAGTTTACCCAGGCGATAACAATGATAAAAAGTGCAATGATGAGTAAACCCCAAACAACCGTTGCACTCCCTGTCTTCCCTATCTCATATTCAAAATCAGAATAAAGATGCGCTTTTGATAAGGGTTGCAAATAAAATTTTTCCACGCTGCCTGATACTTTATTTCCCTGGAAATACTTTTCACTGAAGGCGCCGAACTTTGATTGCAAAGCCTTGTAATCGGCGCCAGGCCTTAGCTGTATGTAATGCCAGAAATCAGATGAGGTAAAATCATAATCGGCTTCTTTGTAAGGGTTTTTACCGGCTAACATAGTGACATAAGAAGCCAGTATATCAAATTGCAAGTGAGAATTTTCCGGCACATCCCTGCAAATACCCGTTACTTTATACGGCATGGAATCACGTCCCATAATAATAGCTTTACCGAGGAACGATCCCACATTATCCTGCGTTCCAAAATATCTTTTCGCCGCGGTCTCTGTTAAAATAGCAGTGAAAGGGTCCTTCAAAGCTGTCTGCTCATTTCCCGCAATTAGGGTATAAGAGAACATCCTTAGAAAAGAATTATCTACACCGATTACTTCCTGTTCATCAAACTTTTTATTATCATAATTAATAATAAGATTTCCAAAAGGCGCTACCCTGGCATGATCGATTACCTCCGGGTATTCGTTTTGCATGGCCCTGCCAATCGCAGAATAAGTGATGGTCCCATGCTGTATAAGTTTACCATTTTGATACCGGTCGTTATACACGCGATAAAGGTCAGGCACATTTTTATTGAACTGGTCATAGCTCAATTCAAAATTTACATATTGCAAAATCAACAGGCAGGCAGCCATGCCAATTGCAAGTCCCGCAATATTGATAATAGAAAATATTCTATTCTTTTGGATATTCCGCCACGCGGTGACCAGGTAAGTTTTAAACATAAATAATATTTGATTTGTGATCGCCCTGTATTTACAATTAGCAGATTAGTACATTAGCAGATTAGCTAATTATCCTACTCCGTTCTCAAACTCTTTACCGGGTTAGCAACCGCTGCTTTAATGGATTCATAGCTGACAGTAACCCACGCAATAAGCAGGGCTGCAAGGGACGCTCCCACGAAAATGATCCAGCTAACATTTATACGGTAAGCAAAACCATTGAGCCAGCTATCGATCGCGAACCACGACAATGGGACGGCAACAACTATGGCAATCACGATCAGTCTTGTAAAACTTCCTGACAGTAAGTAAACAATGTTGAATATGGATGCGCCTAATACTTTTCGTACACCGATCTCTTTAATACGCTGTTCAGCCATAAAGGCCGATAAGCCATACAAACCAAGACAGGAAATGAAAATAGCAAGGATAGCAAACAGGTTAAATATCCTGCCCATTTGTTGCGCACTGCGGTAAAGATTATCAATATCCTTATCCAGAAAATCATAAGTGAAAGGGTAAGATGGATTGAGGCGGGCATTAATTTTTTCCATTGCCTTTATCGTTGCTTCGGTATTGCCAGGCTGTGTCCGTACAATAGCCAGGCCTCCCCAATTATTGAGCCTCAACACCAGTGGTTCAATAACGTACTGAAGAGACTTGAAATTAAAATCTTTGACAACTCCAATGATGGTTCCCTTTATTCCGTTGAAATACAGGCTTTTTCCAACTGCACTTTTTTCATCCATCCCCATTACCTGCATCGCTTTTTCATTGATGACAAAATTGGAACTGTCGCCTTTGAATTCTGTAGCAAAACCGCGGCCAGTCAGCATTGTCATTTTAAAAACGGATATAAAATTTTCATCAACAGCCATCGAAGGAATCACAACCTGCAAATTTGGATCTTTCCCTTCCCATTTAACATCAATATTTCCTGCTACAATTTTAGTAGGCAGTTCCGAAATAACAGAAGAATTACTGGTGAGCGGATTTTGCAATAATTCTGTTTTCAATGCCTGTTGCTTGTTCCATAATTCTCCTGTCATGGGCATGTAAAGCAGGTTTGATTTTTCAAAACCGAGGTTTTTATTTTTAATAAAGTTCAGTTGTTTATAGACAACGGCGGTACCAACGAGCAGCACAATGGATACTACAAACTGGGTGACTACCAGTCCGTTCCTAAATAAAAGATTGCCACCGCCCAGGGTTAATTTCCCTTTTAAAACTTTAATCGGTTTAAAGCCGGAAAGGTAAAGTGCAGGATAACAACCTGAAAGAATCCCGGTTAAAAATGCGATGGAAAGCAGGGTCAGCATTATTTTTCCATCGAATAAATGGAAAGTCAATTTCTTTTCTGCCAACATGTTAAAAGCTGGTAAAAGCAACCATACAATGCCAACGGCAAGTAATAATGAAAAGAAAGAAATGATCATAGACTCACCCAGGAACTGTAGTATAAGCTGGTAACGACCCGCTCCCACTACTTTGCGCAAGCCTACTTCTTTTGCCCTTCTCGCGGACCGTGCAGTTGCGAGGTTCATAAAGTTGATGCAGGCAACCGCGATAATAAACAGCGCTACAATAAATAAGATATTTACATATTGGACATTTCCATGGCCGGGCACATCTATTTGCAAGTCTGAATGCAGATGAATAGCTGTTAAAGGCTGTAGCTGGAACTCGATCTGCATTTTCGGGATATGTGTTTTGTATATCTTTTTAATGCGCCCGGAAAGTGATGTTAAAGCCGGAGATGAAGCAGTAGTATTTTTATTGAGCTGCAGGTAGGTGTAAAAATTAAAATCACCCCAAGCTTTATTTTTCAGTTCATCATCTGTATTTGCAATGGACGACATGGGCAGGATAAAATCAAATTGCAGGTGTGAGTTGGAAGGAATATTGGCAAGTATGCCAGTAACTGTACAATTATCACTGTTATCTTTCCGAAGGGTTTTACCTAAGGCTTCTTCATTGCCAAAATATTTCTTCGCCATGCTTTCAGTGATCAATATTCCATCGGGTCGTTGCAGCGCGGTTTGTGGATTGCCTTTTACCAATGAGAAAGTAAAGACCTGCAGGAAATTTGAATCAGCAAAGAAGCCGCTCTTTTCTTCAAACTTATTGACGCCTACTTCAAACAGGTGGGTGGAGGGCTTGCTCATCCGCACAGCAGCTTTTATTTCAGGCAATTCACTCTGCAGGCCTTCCGCCATTCCTGCAGGAGTAACAGCTGCTTTAAAGTCACCGGCATTACAGGTAAGGCGATAGAGCTGGTTGGCATTCGCGTGAAAGCGGTCAAAGCTCAACTCATCGTTCACCCACAAAAGGATAAGGATACTACAAGCCATGCCAATAGCAAGACCGGCAATATTCAGTATGGAATAAGCCTTGTGGTGTACCAAATTCCGAAGTGCTATTTTTAAATAATTTTTGAGCATAGTATTTATTTTTTATTTTACCAGATGGTTATGCGTTGATTCAAATAATTACCGGAAGATTTTAAATTGTGCAGTAAATAATTTGTCATTTTCAAATTTGCATTTGTATACCATAGCAGAAGAGTCAATCAGCTAACTGAACTACTCCGTCCTTAAACTCTTCACCGGGTTCATCAATGCCGCTTTGATGGAATGATAACCGATGGTGCACAGTGCGATCAGTACGGTTACGAGGGCCGTTATTACAAATACGTACACCTGTATGGATATGCGAAAAGCGAAATCCTGCAGCCAATTATTACCCGCCCACCATGCCAGCGGTACAGCAACCAGTATTGCAATGCCTATCAACTGTAAAAAGTTTTTTGCAACCAATAAGGTGATATTGCTGATGTTTGCACCCAATACCCTTCTTATGCCAATTTCCTTTGTACGTTGCACAGTTGTAAATGCTGCCAATCCAAATAAACCCAGGCAGGCCAATATGATCGCAATACCTGCTGCCAGGCTGAACAAGGATGAGGTGCGCTGCTCGGCGATATAGAGCTTATCATAATCTTCATCCAGGAAATGAAAATTGAATGGCCTGTCTGTAATACGTTGCCTCCAAATCATTTCCAAACGCCCAATGGTTGCCTGCGCATCGTTTCCATTTACACGGATCATAAAATCGCGGGAAAAATCACGGCCCAGGAAAATTAACAGTGGCCCGATGGGATCGTGCAGACTGCTGAAATTGAAATCTTTTACAACGCCCACGACCGGGCCTGCCTCCCCTTTTTCCAACGTTTTGCCAATCGCCTCCTGTGGTGTCCATCCTATTTTTTTGGCAAGTGTTTCATTGATGAGAAATGGCTGCCGGAAGTTAGCCGAATTATTTGCGGTATCCATTAACGCAAAATCTGCTTGCTGAAAATCGCGCCCCGCTACCAATTGCATCTTCATTGTTTTGGTAAAATCGAGATCCACCGGCATGGCATTCAATGATACTTCGTGCTTGCCCTTTTCATCTGTTGCGGTGATACCATCACCCCACTCGACGTACTCAGGTGTTTCATAAGAAGCCGTAACGCCTTGTACGCCGGGCACCTGTGCAAAAGCATCTTTGAGTTGCTGAAAATTTTGCGACATGCTGCCACCGATCGGAAGTACCAGGATATGTTCTTTATCATATCCAAGGTTTTTCTGCTGCATAAAATTCATTTGCTGCAGGATGATCACCGTGTAAATGATGAGAAAAACGGAGATGCCAAACTGTATAACGATCAATGCCTTTCGTAGCGTATTATTGCCACCGCTAAACGAGAACCCTTTTTTAAGTACACCCATTATTTGAGTACCTGATAAAACGAGCGCAGGGTATAATCCTGCGAAAAAACTAACCAGTATGGAGAATATAAGCAAAGCAATTACAGGCGTAGATTGTAATAACATGCTTGCCGTAAATTGTTTTCCCGTTACTTCATTAAAATAAGGGATCAGTAAAATAGCCAGTGCTAAGGCAATGATAGCGGCGATAAAAGTTATAAAAGATGATTCGGCTATAAACTGTAGAAATACCTGTCGCTTTGATGCGCCCATCACTTTCCGGATACCTATTTCACCACTGCGGCCGGCAGATTGCGCGGTGGCCAGGTTTGTATAATTGGCGCATGCGATAACCAATATCAGCAGGGCGATAACGGCAAACATATAGACATACCGGATGCTACCATTGGGTTCAAAACCATTGAGCGCAGAATATAAGTGCACCCTGGTAAGCTTTTCCAAATGGTAAGTGAGGTAATCATTATTATCCCGGCCAAGTTCAGCTTTCAGCGCCGGTGAGCGCATGTAGTCTGTAACCTGCTGCTGCAACCGGGCAATACTTTTTTCGTCCCGCAAAAGAAAATAAGTCATCCAATTGGCGTTCCACCAGGTCTCTTCTTTCACATTGTTGCCGAGGTTAAGGAACTGGGTAACAAAATCAAATTTCAATTGCGAGTTTTGTGGCACGTCTTCACAAATGGCTGAGACACGGTAGTCTTTTTGGCCGGAGGTGATGGTTTTGTTTAAGGCATTTTCGGTACCAAAATATTTTTTGGCCATGGACCTGCTGAGCACGATTTTGTCAGGTGCATCTAAAGCCGTTGCGGCATTGCCTTCAATCAATCGAAAAGAAAATATCTTAAAAAAGGGCTGATCGGCGTACAGGATACGAGGCTCATCAAATATTTTATCACCGTTCTTTACTGTGTTATGACCGATAAAGGTACGGGCATATTCTTCAATGAGTGGAAAAGTGCGTTTAAATTGTGGTCCTACTTTAGTTCCGGTTGAAGCGGTAGTGTTTACAGTTCCTGCACCGCTGTATTCCATGGTAGCACGTACAATGCGATTTGAATTTATATTGAATTTATCATAGCTCAGTTCATGGTTGATGTACACACCGATCAACAGGCAGGCAGTAAGTCCAACGGTTAAGCCAAAAATATTTATGCCCGCGTATAGCCTGTTTTTGCTGAGGCTCCGGAATGCTGTTTTAAGATAATTACGAAACATATTTTTTTGTTTAGTGTTTAGTGTTTAGTGTTTACTGTTTACTGTTTTTTCTGGCACGTCATTAAAACCTATTTCAAATTCATTTCTGCCATGTCCATTCATTTTCAAATTATCACATTTTCAAATCTTCAAATTCAACTTGTATTCCATTAGCAAACTGGCTAATTGGCGAATTAAATTACTCCGCTCTCAAACTCTTTACCGGGTTCGCCACCGCTGCCTTTATGGCCTGGAAACTAATTGTAACTAATGCGATCAACAGCGCCACTACTCCGGCGGCGATGAATATCCACCAGCTTATTTCTATCCGGTATTTATAATTTTGCAGCCATTTGTTCATTGCCCACCATGCGATGGGGAAGGCGACAATAGCAGAGAGCAGCACTAATTTTAAAAAGTCTTTGGATAACAGGCCGGTGATCGTAGAAACCTTTGCGCCCAATACTTTGCGGATACCGATCTCTTTAGTTCTGCGTTCTGCTGTATAGGCGGCCAATCCGAATAAGCCCAAACATGAAATTATGATTGCCAGGGAGGCGAACACACTGGCCAGTTTACTCATCAGCATTTCATTTGTAAACATACCGTCGAATTGTTCGTCAACGAAGTAGTAATTGAAGGGATAAGAAGGATTATTTTTCTTCATCACTGCTTCTGTTTTTGCCAGGGCCTGTTCTAAATTACTGCCTGTTTTCATACGTATGTACATCACCGAGGTATTGGCCGGCGCTGTGCATACAAATAATACCGGGTCCGGTTTGCCATACATATCGCCATAAATATAATCATTCACCACGCCCACTACTTTTGCCATATTTGTATCCCCTTCATTGTGCAATGTTTTTCCGATCGCGCTTTCTTTCCCCATAAGCGTAGCCAGGGACTTTGTGATGACCACGTTTATCCCCGGACCGCTAATTGAATCAGATGGCTGGAAATCTCTTCCTTCTAAAATTGTTAACCCGCTCGTATTCATAAATTCGGGCGTAACATATCTTGTCGAGATCAAAATTTTAGCGCCAGGCGCTTTACCTTCCCAGGTGAAGCCATCGGTATTATTGCCATCATCAATTGTTACATGATCGGATAAGGCTATATTTTCAATTACTCCTGTGTTAAAAAGTTCCTGTTTTATTACCGTAAAATGTTTAGCGACATCGCCCACAACACTTGTCGATAATAGATTACTTTTATTAAATCCCAGGTCCCTGTCCTTTACATGCTGTATCTGCTGGTAAATAATAATTGTTCCAATTATAAGCACAATAGAAATTGTAAATTGTACCACTACCAATCCTTTTCTTATCAATGCGGCGCTCCCTGTTTTCAGTTTAATTCCTTTTAAAACAAACACCGGGTTAAAAGAGGACAAATACAAAGAAGGGTAGCTACCCGCAACCAAACCGCAGGTAAATGTGATGGCTAATAATGTCAATAAATGAAGCGGATCGTTTAGCCCCAATACGAGCTGTTTTTGTACCAGGAT
Organism: Ferruginibacter sp.; assembly: GCA_039916545.1. Taxonomy (GTDB): domain Bacteria; phylum Bacteroidota; class Bacteroidia; order Chitinophagales; family Chitinophagaceae; genus Ferruginibacter. The sequence continues at coordinate 27,682 of JBDSLD010000141.1, read as the reverse complement.
ATTAAAAGCAGGTAATACCAGGGACATAATAAGAACGCCCGCAATTGCCGCAAGCGAAGCCATAAATAAAGCTTCACTGATAAATTGCACAACCAGTCTTCTTTTTCCCGCACCCAATACTTTTCTTACACCGACTTCCCTTGCGCGTTTTTCACTTCTCGCAGTAGACAGGTTCATAAAATTAATACAAGCGATCAGCAGGATGATCCAGGCGATCACAGAAAATAAATGTACATACTCAATGCGGCCACCGCCAGTCATCTTTCCATTTTCAAACTGTTCATACAACCGCCAGTTATTCATGCTGAATAAGAATGGGCGTGCTATGGACCTTGGTTCTCTTTTTTGTATAAGCCCATGCAATTGCTTATCTACAGAAGCAGGAGCAACGCCGGGTTTTAATTCGACATACGTACTAAGACAATTATTGCCCCAACTTTGTGCCCAGGGGCGGTTCTGGTCATACCATATTTTAAAAGGTGCCAGCCATTCAAAACGAAGAGAAGAATTTGCGGGCAAATCTTTTAAAACACCGGTAACCACATAATCCTGTTTATTATCGATCCTTACAGTTTTACCTAAAACATTTTTATCATCACCAAAAAATTTCTTTGCTGTTTTTTCTGTAATCACCAGTGAATACAACTGTGCAAAAGCGCTTTTTGCATTCCCTTGCACAAATGGTAATGTGAACATGGAAAACAAAGAAGCTTCTGCATACTTACCTGAGGCATAAACGGGCTTGTCGCCAATAGTAAACAACAATGAAGACAGGCCCTCGGAGCTACGGCAGGTATTCGCAATACCAGGTATTTCCGCCTGCATTGTGGGAGCCATCTCACCCGGTGTAGAAGTAAAGGTGGCGGTATATGTATCGTATTGTTGGTTTTCCCGGACAAAATATAACCGATCCTTTTTTACATTAAAATTATCAAAGTTTACTTCGTCTTCCACCCATATAAAAATCAGTCCGGCACAGGTAATGCCGACTGCCAAACCGAAAATATTCAGAAAGCTATAACCTTTATTTTTCCAAAGGTTACGGATCGTAGTTTTAAAAAAATTGTGAAGCATAACGGTAGTTTATTGTTTATTGTTTTGGTGAACCGGCTTTACTGATAAAATCTCTTTATTACTTTGTGATGATCCTTAAATTTTTAAAATAGCCTTCTGAATTATTTCCCACCCACAAGCCAACCTTTCCCTCTTGCCTGTTGCTAAGCTGATTAATTATTAAGGAAGGCTCACCCGAATGGTTGATGAATACTTTTACAACCGGGAATTTAATGACGATCAAAGCATGGAACCACCCGGCCGGATCCGGAACAGGTGAGACCTTCTGCTCATATTTTCCAGGATGTTCATCCCGCAACCTGTTCCAGGTATATTGTGGATGAGCGATGTATTGCACGGAATGATCGTTTCGCCGGAGGTTTTTAAAATTGAAAGGGCGAAAATATATTGCCTCATAAGTACTGTCATTCAATCCATGAAAAGCCACGCCGACAAAGCTCATGCCCGGGACATCATTGCCCTTGATATCGATCTCGATTTCTCCATTTTTAAAATTTGACCCATTTAACCAAAGTGCGCCATCACCAGGTTTTCCGTTAAGGTAAACCACACTGTCATACTTCACTTCTCTATTGCTGACCGACCATAATTTGCTATCATTAACCTTTGAAAGGTCAGGCACAAATTCTATTTGCTGAGCAGGCAAAGCAGATACCCACGCAAATTGGACAATTGCAAATAATAACTTTGTCTGTTTCATTTATAGTGATTAATAATTAAATGCTTTTTATTGAGTTCAGCAGGTAAATATCCCTATTCTGTCCGCAAACTTTTTACCGGGTTGGCGATTGCTGCTTTTACCGCCTGGAAACTGATGGTAAATAATGCCACCAGTAATGCGATTACGCCGGATATTGTCAGCATCCACCAGCCTATGTTAACGTGATAGGCAAAATCCTGCAGCCATTTGTTCATTGCAAACCAGGCAACGGGCAATGCAATAAATGCAGCTATCAATACCAATTTTAAAAACTCTGCAGACAGCATCTGCACAATACTGGCCACACTTGCACCCAGCACTTTTCGTATGCCAATCTCTTTTCTTCTTTGCTCTGCGGTAAAAGTAGTGAGGCCAAAGAGACCGAGGCACGCGATCAGCACCGCCAGCAGGGTAAACACCAGCGCTATCTGGCCCTGCTTCTCTTCCGCCTTGTACTGTTTTGCAAAATTTGCGTTCAAAAAATAGTAATCAAAGGGACTGGAATTATCAAAATGACGGTATGTTTTATCGATATAAGCGAGGCCCTCATTGATCTTGCCCCTGGCAATTTTCACATATAAATTATCGCCCATCGAAGGCGCAGGTGGCATTACCATTACCATCGGCTCCACTTTATGTTGCAGTGAGTAAGTATGAAAATCATTAACCACGCCTATTATCGTACGCTCGCCCGTTGTTCCTTTGTCATCTATATCGAACTGCATTTTTTTTCCTACCGGATCTGTCCAGCCCAGTTTTTTCATTAAGGTTTCATTGATGAGGGCAGCGCCATATTTATCAGATTGTATGGCATTGGAAAAATTTCTTCCGGTTAGCATTTTTATTTCCATTGCCGGTACATAATCTGCATCGATCATTAACTCCTGCGCCATGGTAGTGTTGGTTGAAAAACTCCCGTCCTTCGTTTGGAATTTATATCCCAGGCCACCGATGTCATTGTTACCGATCGGGTTGCCGGCTATCGCTACCGCCTGGATGGATGGGTTTAGCAACAGCTGCGTTTTCAATGCGGCTGACTGGTTTCGAACCTCGTTCTCGTTGATGTGAAAAGTAAGCACCTGGTCCTTGTTAAAGCCAAGGTCTTTGTGACTGGCAAACTGCAATTGGCGATAGATGACGATTGATCCCGAGATCATTACTACGGTAATTACAAACTGGAAAACTACCAATGATTTACGGAATACAATATTCGAAGAAAGGCTACCCATTTGCCCCTTTAAAGCAGGTATTGTTTTAAAACGGGATAAAAACAAAGATGGGTAAATACCGCTGATAATGCCTGTTAATAAAGAAAATAGTATAAGGAACAGTAAGGTGCTTACTATGCCGAAGCGCCAGACAGACAAATGTTTTTCTGTGAGCTGGTTAAACAATGGCAGTGCCAATTGCATGATCAATATTCCGATACAGGCAGCTATAAAAGTAACCAGCACGGACTCCGTTACAAACAGTACACTTAGCTGCCGTTTGCCTGACCCAACTACTTTACGTACGCCCACTTCCCGCAGCCGTGAAGTAGAACGTGCGGTGCTTAAATTTATATAATTGATGATAGCAATAATTAATATCAGCAACGCAATCCCTGTAAACATATACACGCGGGCAATACTGCTGTTCGGCCCAATCTCGAACTGTAAATTGGAATACAAATGAATAGAAGTCAATGGTTGCAGTTCCATTTTGTAATCATCCACTTTCATTATTTTTTGGATGGTATTGGCAGCAAACTTTGGCAGCTTGGTCTCCAGGCTCTTAAAGCTGGTTCCTTTTTTTAGCAGCAGGTAAGTGTACAAATTGAAGTTTTGCCATCCTCCGGTAAAATCGCCAGGTAATGAACGCAAGGCGCTAAAATGCAAGTGCGAATTTTGAGGCACCTCTTTAAAGATGCCCGTTACTTTATTAGGAAAATTATTTTCAAAATAGACAGTCTGGTTAAGTGCTTTTTCAGCTTCGCCAAATAATTTTTTTGCCAGCGTTTCACTGATAACAATTGCCTGCGGTGCAGAAAGCGCGGTTGCAGGGTCACCATATAAAAAGGGAAAAGTAAAGACCTGGAAAATATTATTGTCAGCAAAAAAAATATCCCCGGCCATGAACTTTTTGTCATTGTAACTGATGGTGCCGCCACCCTCAGCGATGATCCTGGTAGCTTCCTGTATCTCCGGAAATTCTGCCTTCAGTGCGCCCGCAAAAGGAGCCGAAGTCGGCGCTTCATACATATCATTTTCTCCCCAGCGTGCGTGTTGCACTACCCTGCAAATGCGGCTCGCATTGGTATTGTACCTGTCGTAACTGACCTCATCGGCAATATAGAGCGCAATGATCCAGAAGGCGGCCAGGCCAAATGCGAGTCCAAAAATATTGATGCCCGCATAAACTTTATGTCGCGAAAGATTGCGAAAAGCTATTTTAAAATAATTTTTAAGCATAATAGGTCAGGTTTTCGGTTTAATGTTTTCTGTTTCCTGTTCTGTGCGATATATTTCAATTTATTTTCTGCTCTTTTGTTGCCTGCATTTATTTCACCATTTGCAAATCGTCAATTAGCAAATTAACGCATCAACTGATCAGCTAATTTCTATTCGGTTCTCAAGCTTTTAACCGGGTTGGCAACTGCTGCTTTTATTGCCTGGAAACTAATCGTTAACAAAGCGATCACTAAAGCGAGGAAGCCTGCTATTGCAAAAATCCACCAACTGATATCAACACGATAAGCGAAATCCTGCAGCCAGTTAGTCATGGCATACCATGCCACCGGAAATGCGATCACTGCTGCCACTACTACTAATTTTAGAAAGTCCTTTGAGATCATGGTGACGATGCTTCCGATACTTGCGCCTAATACTTTCCGGATGCCGATCTCTTTTACGCGCTGGGTAATGGTGAAGGCAGATAATCCAAAAAGTCCGAGGCAGGCTATAAAAATAGCCAGGCAGGAAAAGGTCGTAAACAAAGTGCCCTGGCGGTTCTCCGCTTTGTAAAGCTTTTCGAAATTTTCATCAAGGAAAGTATAATTAAAAGGTATATCTGGTAAAAAATGGTTCCAGCTGGTTTGTAGCTGCTTCACGCCACCGGCAATATCCTTCCCGGAAATCTTTACGGATATGCGGTGATAGAAATCCTGGTCAACAGGTAATATCATCACCATTGGAATGATATGTTCATGCATGGATTCAAAGTGAAAATCTTTCACTACACCAATGATCTTACCTTTCACACCGCTGTAGGCAAATGGTTTTCCTATTGCTTCATTGGCGGATTTCAGGCCCAACACACTTAGCGTTGATTCATTGATAATATAGGAAGTGGTATCTGTACTGTATTCGCGGGAAAAATTTCTACCCGCTGCCATTTTTATATCATAGGTTGGGATAAAATCATGATCTGTAACCAGGAACTTTATATCCGCTGCAATTGGCGCCATAGAATCTCCCATCGGTAATGAGGCGCCCATTGCATCGAGTAACCTGCCCGTTGGAATACGGGATGAACGCGCTACATTTTTTATTGCAGGATTGGTAATCAGCTCGTTCCTGAAAGCTTCAAATGTTGGGGCCATCACACTATTGGCATAAGGAAGCGTAATGATATGCTCACGGTCATACCCCAGCGATTTTTTTTGCATGTAGCCCAATTGCTGAAACACAATCGCGGTAGCAATGATAAGGATAATAGAAATGGAAAACTGGGCCACTACTAAAACCTGGCGAAAAGATATGCCACCTTTCTGGATACGCAGGAGCCCTTTCAATACTTTTACCGGTTGAAAGGCAGACATAAAAAACGCAGGGTACAGGCCGGAAATAATCCCAACGATGAAAGGGGTAACGACCAGTACCAGGATTACCTTTGCATTCAAAATAAGTGATACATTCAATTGCTGACCAGACACTTTGTTAAGCCACGGCAGGGTAAGCCATGCAAAAAGAATGGCAAGCAACAATGCGATCCAGGTTACCAATACAGACTCGCTTAAAAACTGGATAATGATCTCTTTTCGCTCTGCCCCAACGGCCTTGCGGATACCGATCTCTTTCGCCCTCAACACCGAACGTGCAGTGGAAAGGTTCATATAATTGATACAGGCAATCAATAAAATAAAGAGGGCTATGGCTGAAAATATATAAACTCTTTTTATGTCACCGTTCTCTTCGGCTTCATAATCAAGGTGCGAACGAAGGTGAATATCCGTTAATTTTTGCAATGCCAGGCTGGTGGTTTTTGAGGGCGGCAATCCTTGCTTCTGCTGCGATGCCATATGCCTGTCAATAAAGGCCGGGAACTGTTTAGAAATTTTTTCTGTATTATAATTTGGCGGCAGTAACAGGTAGGTGAAAAAAGAATTGTTCCCCCAATTGGTTTTTAGATTTCCTTCCCCATAAACGGCGGGATCTCTTAAAGTATTGAAAGAAAAAAGTATTTCCGGATGAACATGCGCATTGGACGGAAATGGCTTGAATACCCCGGTAACTGTATAATTGATTGCATTGCCCTCGCGGATAATTTTGTTAATGGGATCCTGGTCGCCAAAATATTTCTTTGCCACAGGCTCAGATAGCATCACGCAAAAGGGAGCATTCAAAGACCGTTTGGGATCACCCTTGGTTACTGCCACATCAAAAACACTAAAGAGGTTTTCATCGGCAAAAAATGTATTCTCTTCATTGAATACCTTGTCTTCATAACGGATTGGCGTATTGCGGTTGGGAAACAAACGGGTGATCTTTTCGATATCCGGGAAATCGTTTTGCAGTAGCGGGGCAAAAGGTGGCGCAACGGTACCGAGGTTTAGCATCTGCTTGCCATCCGGACTATTAAACCTTCGTGTAACCCGGTAAATCCGGTCCGCATGCTGGTTGTACTTATCGAAACTTAATTCATTGGTAATAAAGATAAAAATCAGCAAGCAACAAGTGAAGCCAATACTTAATCCAAAGAGGTTGATGAATGAAGTAAACCTGTACTTCAAAAGGTTCCGTACTGCAATTTTTAAATAATTTTTTATCATGATCTGTTTATTTTGTATGCTCTGCAATCTTGGCTATCAAAATATGCAAAATATCGGCTATACTACATTTTAACATTTTCAAATTAGCATATTAGCACATTGGCTATTCAGCTAATTATTCCGCCCTCAAACTTCTAACCGGATTGGCCATCGCCGCTTTTATGGCCTGGAAACTCACTGTGATCATTGTGATCGTTACTGCCAGTAATGCTGTGATCACAAATATCCAGCTGCTGATATTTATACGATAAGCAAAATCCTGTAACCATTTATTCATAAAATACCAGGCAATTGGCGAAGCGATCAAGAAGGCGGTCATTACTGGTTTTAAAAAGTCCCTGGATAAAAGCGCAACGATACCGGGTACACCTGCGCCCAATACCTTACGAATGCCAATTTCTTTCGTACGTTGCTGCATACTGAATAGTGCAAGTCCGAATAAACCCAGGCAAGCGATGAATACGGCAAGAGATGCGAATATGGTAAAGACCTGTCCAAATTTTATTTCTGCCTGGTACTGCTTATTAAAATTATCATTTAGAAAGCTATATTCCAATGGTCTTTCCGGAGCCAGGAGTTTCCACTGCTTTTCAATTTCAGCAATAGTCTGCTTAATATTTGCTGTGTTCATTTGTAAAGAAAGCAACCTGAATTTCGATGGCATTACACGCATCACCAAAGGGGTTATCTTTTTTTGTAAAGATTCAAAATTGAAGTCTTTGAATACGCCGGTTATTTTACCGCTGGATGGATACATATCAACATTTACTCCGATAGCCTCTCCAGGAGAATTGAAGCCAAGTTTATTTAAAGCAGTTTCGTTGATGATCATAGACTCAACTGAGTCTGCAGCATATTGTTCTGAAAGGGCTCTTCCTGCAACAACTGGTATATGGTATTGATCGAGGAATGTATAATCTGTTAAGTAGACAGGAAATTCCGTGTGTATTGTATCTCCGCTTTTTTTGGCGAAATCCATCGACCATCCGCCGGCACTGGCATCGCCGGGAACATTTGAAGATGCAGTGATGCTTTGAATACCGGGTATTTGGGACAACCGCTGCTTTATAATTTTAATTTGCTGTTGCACCTTCCTGTCTCCTTCAAAATTTATGACCATTGTTTGAGATGGATTAAATCCAAGGTCGTGGCGCTGTAAATATTGCATTTGCGTATAGACGACCAGGCTGCAAACAATCAAAATTACTGATACGCCAAATTGGAAAACTACCAATCCTTTCCTTATACCGGTACTCCATGAATCCATGCTTACCTTGCCTTTTAACGCGGCGATAGGTTTAAAACCCGACAGGATAAAAGCAGGGTAACTTCCTGATATAAATCCAATGCCGAGGAACAATGCAACAAGTGTAGTCAAGTGTGTTGGCGATAATAAATCAATGGCTAATTTTTTATCCGAAAATGCATTGAAAGCTGGTAAAATGGCATAGACAAGCGCAATAGCCAGTAGCAGCGACAACGTTGTCATTAAAAATGATTCTGAAAAAAACTGGACTATCATCTGGCCTCTTGAAGCACCGGTCACTTTTTTTACTGCCACTTCCTTTGCCCGTACTCCCGCTCTTGCTGTGGAGAGATTAATAAAATTAACACAGGCGATCAACAGGATAAAAAAAGCGATCACTGAAAATATGTAGAGATTGGTAAGGTTGCCTGTTTTTCCTACCTGCTCATCCCTATCGGAGCGAAGATAAATATCGGTGAGTTTTTCGAGGCTGTAATGATGAATCGTTTTGCTGTCGACTTCCTGGTGGCGCTTGTCAAAATCCTCCAAACGGCTGGTTAATTTATTTACGTCATACTTCGCCGGCAATAAAATATACGTGTAAAAATTATTTGAATACCAATTCGTAAATAACCAATCGTAGCCTGACCCATTTTGTTGTGCAGTGGCCATTGAAATAAGCAGGTCGAACTGCAGGTGTGAATTGGCCGGGACATTTTCCATGATGCCGGTTACCTTCATACTTTTACCATCCACCGTCAACAACTTTCCAAGCGGCTCGTTATTGCCAAAATACTTTTCAGCAGTTGCGGAAGTTAACACGATACTTCCCGGCTCTTTCAAAGCATTATCCGGATTGCCTTTTTTCAATTTAAAACTAAATACCTTAAACAAGTTCGCGTCAGCAAAAAAGATGCCCCTTTCTTCAAAATAACTGCTGGCGTATTTAACTAACGATTCTGTGTTTATTAATCTCACTGCTTCTTTAATCTCGGGGAAATCCTGTTGCAATGCAGGCGCAACGGGCGCTGACGATGCGGCACTGTGTAAGGTGATATCAGGGGCCTGCTTATCATCGGCAACGCGGTATATACGGTCAGCGTTTGCGTTAAACCTATCGAAGCTTAACTCATTTTCAATGTACAGCGCCATTAAAATGAAGGCAGTTAAGCTGATGGCAAGACCGGCAATATTTATGGCTGAATAAGTTTTGCTACGGGCTATATTTCTAACCGCAAATTTGAAATGATGAATTATCATATTAGTTTTTTATCATTATCAGCACAACAATTCATTGGGCAAAACGCAACTTCAATTACTCTGTCCGTAAGCTTTTTACCGGGTTCACAATAGCTGCTTTTATCGCCTGGAAACTTACAGTGATAATTGTTATTGTTACTGCCAGTAAAGCCGTTACTACAAATACCCACGCGCTTATATCGATGCGATAGGCAAAATCCTGTAGCCACTTATTCATGGCAAACCATGCAACGGGTGCGGCAAGCACAAAGGCAACCAGGACAAGTTTTAAAAAGTCCTTTGATAAAAGTGAGGCAACACCAGCAACACTTGCCCCCAATACTTTTCGGATGCCAATTTCTTTCGTGCGTTGTTCTGCGGTAAATTTCGCCAGGCCAAATAATCCAAGGCACGCAACAAAAATGGTGAGCCCTGCGAAAATTGCCAGTATTGTTCCAATCTTTTGCTCAGCACTGTAAGTCGCGTTAAAACGCTCGTCCAGAAAAGAATAATTGATCGGCTCTTCTGCACCCAACGCGTTCCATTGTTTCGTTAAACCTGCGACCAGGCCAGCAACATCGGTTGTTTTTAATCTTACAACCATTGTTCCGGGATTTGGCGAAAGAGTCATTACCAGTGGTGATATACGTTCATGCAAGGACCTGAAATGAAAATCTTTTACCACGCCAATTACATTGTAGGAAATTACCTCGCCTGCATGATTGGTGGTAGATATTTTATGGCCCGGTGCCTTTTCACCCCATCCAAAAACTTTCGCGGTAGTTTCATTAATGATCACGGCAGACGAATCGCTGGTGTATTCTTTTAAAAAATTCCTTCCTGTCAGCATTTGAATGCCCAGCGTGGATATGTAGCTTTCATCTACATCGTACCGCAATGTCTTTATTATGTTATTGGGATTTTCACCGGGATATACAAAAAAATTGTTGTTATCGCTGGGCCCTGCAGGTAAAAATCCGGAACTGCTAATGCTTTCCACGCGTGGATCTGCCAGTAATTGGCGACGAAATACTTCCTGGTTTTTACCCAGCATCCACAGGTCCGGCAATATCAATACCTGGTCCTTATTATAGCCCAATTTTTTATGCTGTATATAAGATAGCTGGTTGTATACAACTGCGGTTCCAATGATCAGCGTAATGGAAATAAAAAACTGGAAAACGACGAGGCCGCTTCGCAATCCAATGCTGTTTTTGCCCGATGTGAACTTTCCCTTTAACACGGCAACGGGTTTAAAGGAGGATAGGTAAAATGCCGGGTAGCTACCGGCCAGCGCCCCAACTATCAAAACAAATAACAATAAGCCAGGCAATATCAATGGATGATCTGCAAACTGAAATGCCAGGTGTTGACCGGCAAGGTCATTAAATACTGGCAGGGCCAGGTACATAAAACAAATTGCCAGCAAAAGAGCGATCGCAGTCACCAATATCGATTCAATAAGGAACTGTTTTACCAATTCCATTTTAAGAGAACCTAACACTTTGCGGATACCGACCTCACGTGCACGCTTAGACGCACCTGCTGTAGACAGGTTCATGAAGTTGATACAGGCGATGAGCAGCATGAATAAGGCGATGGCGCCAAAAATATAGACATACCTGATATCGCCGGTTGCGCCATGTTCATTCGAATAATCTGAACTGAAGTGAATACTTGTCAAGGGTTGTAAAATAAAACTGAGGTTGTTTCCTTTTTTCCTGAACTCGGCCAGTGTAATGTGCATCGCCGCAAACATCTGGGGAGCCATATATTTTTCAACCACGCCAGGTAATTTTGCCTGTAGTTTTTTATAGTCGTAGCCCTCTGCCAATACGAGGTAAGTGACATAATTGGAACTCATCCAGGTAAGCTCTTTCGATTCCGGCAAACCAGCCATAGACGCGAATATGTCAAAATGAAAATGCGAATTGACTGGTACTTTATCGATGACGCCTGTTACTTTGCAGGGTGCATTACTTCCATCCTTAAAATTGATGACCTTACCGATCGGGTCGTCGTTTCCAAAATATTTAGTGGCCACTGCTTTAGTAATAATGATGGTGTTTGGTTCGATCAACGCGGTTTTAGCATTGCCTTCTACCAGTGGCAGGGTGAACACCTCGAAGAAATTAGCATCAACAAATGCGAAAGCATCTTCTTTAAAAGATTTATTGCCATAAATAAGCCTGGGCGTTCCGTAGGCCCTTAGCCGCGTTGCCTCTTTAACTTCCGGAAAATCTGTTTTTAGTGTTTGAGCAACAGGCGGCATTACCGAAGATTCATTGAATTTTTCTCCGCTGGCATAACCCTGGAAGTTAACGCGTACTATGCGATCTGCCTTTTCGTTAAACCTGTCAAAGCTTAGTTCATTTTGCACAAAAAGCATGATGATAAGACAGGTTGCAATGCCGATTGCAAGTCCAAAAATGTTGATGGCAGAGAACGCTTTGTTTCCCCAGAGATTACGAAAGGCTATTTTAAAATAATTTTTGATCATGGTTATAGTTTAGAAATTTTTTCTCATATTCTTTTACCTGTCGGAACGCTAAAAGAAAATCTTATAAAAAACAACAATAAAGATGCCTTTAAACAGATCATTAATTATCAACAATTAATATATTATACATTAAAATATGTGTTCGGAACTGATACAACTTGTGTTCGCTTTTGTAGCCGGGCAAAATGTTTGAAAATGTGGTGATTTTTTGGGGTTGAATCTTTCGGGCGAAAAAGCCAGGTCGCGTTCTACAATAACGGTAAGGGGTAAGAGCCAATAGTTTGGCGCTGGCGACTATTATAACGCAAAAGAGGCCAGAATGCTGGCGGACGGCAAGTCCGGCCAGTTACAATATTATAAAGCAAAACGTATGCGAGCAGAGACCGGCCTGGGGACATACTATACCATAAGTGTTGTCATTTATTAACGTTACAACTTCATAATTGTCTAGGCGGGAAAGACAATTAGAAAACCGGATTGATTCGTAAGGGCTCCCCTTGAGGGCGCCCTTACGAATCCCTATTTTGGAATGCTGGCGCAACAGGGCAGGGGCAAGCCCGGACCTTACATGCCCATTCATTTACTCCGTTCGAAGGCTTTTTACCGGGTTTGCCATTGCTGCTTTGATGGTTTGGAATGACAGCGTCAGCAAGGCGACCAGGATCATCAGGCTTCCGCCTGACAAAAATATCCACCAGCTGATATCCGTGCGGTAAGCGAAATTTTGAAGCCATTTGTACATGCCGATACCAGCCAATGGAGCAGCTATCATAAACGCGATCAACACCAGCAAAATAAAATCTTTTGAGATCATGGCAACGATCTGCGCGATGGATGCGCCTAAGACTTTCCGTACGCCAATCTCTTTGGTACGTTGGGTAGTAGTATATATCACCAAACCCAGCAAACCAAGGCAACTGATAAAAACAGACAGACCTGTCGCCCACATCAGCAGGCTTGAAATATGTTGTTCCGCATCATAAAATTTTGCGATATCGGCATCAAAAAAACGATATTCAAAATCATCTTCCGGGTAAACTTCCTTCCATGCCTTTTCAATTTGCGCAATGGTATTTTTCCAGGATGTGCCGGATCGATCCTGTGGCACCAAAGCTATATTGACGGTTCGCGAAGAGCTTTCCCAGGTAGATATGACCAATGGCTTGATAGGCTCGTGCAAAGATTTTTGGTGAAAGTCCGCCACCACACCGGCAATCGGTATTTGCTTATCGCTCCATTCAATACGTTTTCCTATTGCCTGCTGTGGATCCTTAAAGCCAAGTATGCGCGCGTATGTTTCATTGATGACAAAAGAATTTACCGTATCTGAGTGTTGCATATTGGTGCCAGCTACCAGCCGAAGCTGGTACAGTTTAATATAGTTGGTATCCCCAAACTTCTGCTGCACATCTGTTTCGATTTCTTTTTTCCCGTCCTTGTACTTCATGGTACCGCTCCAGGTGCTGCCTGAAGAAGGCGGATTGGTGCCCAGGCTGATCATTGAGATTCCCGGCATCGCTCTTAACTTATCCATAAAAATATATTTATGGTTACGCACGGTATCATAATAATTGGTACTCATGTATAAAATGGCCTCCTTCTTAAAACCCAGGTCCTTGTTTAGTGAATAGGTAACCTGCTTACTCACCATGATCGCACCCATTATAAAAACCTGTGCGATCACAAATTGTGAAATGGTCAATGACTTGCGTAACCAGGCGTTGCGGGTTTTTCCTGTATTGGTGTAGGCCTGGTTTTTTAATACCAGCACGGGTTTAAATGCAGATAGAATAACAGCAGGATAAAAACCTGACAAAAGGGTAACCACAACGATTAACCCTAACAGGAACAGGATGATGCCTGGCTGCGCCATTACATTGAAGTGTAATTCTTTAGGGATAAAGCCCGAAAAGGCCTTCAATATTAATGGGGTTAGTACAAGCGAAAGGATAGTTGCAGCAAAAGTTAGCAGGAAAGTCTCGCTGAGGAATTGAAATATCAATTGTTTTCTTGAACTGCCCATTGTTTTTCTTATGCCGATTTCTTTGGCGCGTTGGGCGGCGTGTGCAGTAGTAAGATTAATAAAATTGATACAACCCAGCAACAATAAAAATAATGCAACAACGAGTAAGCCATACAATGTAGGCTTATGCGCCTGGGCCAACTCATAGCTACCGTAATCGGAATTGAAATGTAAGTCACTCAAGGGTTGCAGGGTATGCCAGGACTTACCATTATCGCCGGGCTCATGTATATCATATTTCTTAAACAGCTTATCGATTTGTTTTTCCACCTGTGCAACTGTAGTACCTGTTGATAGCTTCACAAAGCATTGTTGTTGGCCATTTGTACTACTCCACTGGGTCCAGTTTTGTGGCTTTAGAGAAGTATGCTCAAGCGTGGCATAAGCGATAAAGGCTTTAAAAGTAAAGTCTGTATTTTCATTAAGGTCTTCTACAATCCCGGTAATGGAAGCAGCGACGGTATCATTAAAATAGAGTTGTTTGCCCACAACTTCCGAAGGACTTAATTTGGGAAAATAAATTTTTGCATACGATGCGGTAAGCACCGCCTGGTTAGGTTTGGTCAAAGATGTTTTGGGAGAACCCGCCAACCATTTGTAATTAACTAAACTAAAATAATTACTATCAGCAAAAACCATCCTGTTCTGCTTTTTAATAATGAGCGGTTTATTTCCCTCCGGATCAGGCACCGTAACTTTTACATCGCCATCCCAGGTCCGGAAAGGGACGACAATATCCAGCCCTGTTAACTCCTTTTGCGCCGCTGCGCTGAATGGATCAGGAACACCGGAATTGTGATATGTTTCGCCGGAGAAACTAAAATTGGAAACAACCCGGTAGATACGGTCGCGGTCCTTTTCAAATTTATCAAAACTAAAATGATAGTTTACCAACAACCAGATTACCAGCGAAGCGCTGATCCCAATGGACAGACCAAAAATATTAATGCCGGTAAACACTTTATTTTTCCTAAGTGTCCTTAGCGCGATGTTGAAATAGTTTTTTAACATAATTCATTTACTGTTTACGATTTATAGTTTTCTGTTTACTGCTATTGAAAGATCGACACCTGTTGGTTTATGCAACCATATTAAAAATCAATACTCCAACCGGTTACCCATTAGCAAATTAGTACATCAGCAAATTAGCTAATTGTTTACTCTGTTCTCAGACTTTTCGCCGGATTTGCAATTGCTGTTTTAATTGTTTGAATGCTTAATGTCAGTAGTGCAATTGCCAGCATGGCACCACCGCTTACAATAAAGACCCACCAGCTGATCGTTGTTTTATAGGCAAAATCCTGCAGCCATTGATAAGTTGCCCACCATGCAACCGGCGCCGCAATTACAAATGCGATCACAACAAGTAAGACAAAATCTTTGGATAAAATAGCAACTATGTTTGCCACAGATGCGCCAAGTATTTTACGGATACCAATCTCTTTTGTGCGGTTATTGGTAGTGTATATGACAAGTCCGAGTAACCCTAAACAACTAATAAAAATGGTAAGACCTGTTGCCCACTGCAACAAACTTGCTGTATTTTGTTCGCTGGTATAAAATTTCGCGATGGTATCATCAAAAAAACTAACCTGGAAATCCTCCTCCGGGTACATTTTTTTATATACTTTTTCAATACCTGCAATGGTGCTTTTCCACCGGGTGCCATCTGCATTATCAGCCTTTAGTTTGATGTGAAAAAAAGATCCGTTATTGCCTCCGAATACTACGGGGCCGATCGGTGAATGCATTGATTGTTCATGGAAGTCTTTGATCACTCCCACTACCGGTATACTTTTCCCGTTCCACTGGAGTGACTTGTTCAATACATCTTCGGCATGCAAAAAGCCGATGGCGTGTGCATAGCTTTCATTAACCAGGAATTCTTTGATGCTGTCGCTTGGCAATACATTTCTTCCCGCCAACAATTTCATTTCATACACCTTAATGAAATTAGGATCACCCCATCTTATTTGTGTATTGGGTTTTAATTCTTCTTTGCCGTTGTTGTAAGATAAGTTAGTAAAGGCTCCGCCTTCGGTAGCAGGTGCAAGAAACCCGGTGCTTACAAGTGAAACACCAGGAAGCGATTTAATTTGGTCAGCCAATTGTTTGCCATGTGAGGCGACGGTGTCCCGCGGCATATTAAAATTAATAATTGCTTCTTTATTAAAACCAAGATCAGTACTCAATGTATAGTTGATCTGCCTGCTCACCATTACCGTGGCGATGATAAAAAATTGGGCAATGACAAATTGCGAAACAGTGAGGGTTTTTCTTACCCATGCATTACGGGTGGTACCTTGATTAGCTGAACCATTTCCTTTTAAAACAGCGACCGGGTTAAATCCCGATAGTATAAATGCCGGGTACAAGCCTGAAAAAAAGCTGACCGTTATTATCAAAATAAATAAAAATAAAATTAAAGATGGTTGTTGAAGTAAACTGAAATGCAAGCCAGGCGGAATAAAGTCGGCGAACATTTTTAACAATAATGGCGTGAATGCTACAGAAATAATTGTTGCAACCAAAGTAATAAAAAGCGTTTCACTCAAAAATTGAAATACCAATTGTTTTTTTGAACTACCCATGGTTTTACGGATACCTATTTCCTTTGCCCTTTGTGTGCCCTGGGCAGTGGTTAGGTTAATGAAATTGATACAGCCCAGCAACAATAAAAAGACGCCTATCGCAAGTAAGCCATAGAGCGTTGGTTTATGTGCCAGGCGTTGGCCAACGCCAGCATAATTGCCATTAAAATGCACGTCATTTAAAGGTTGCAGGTGAAAGGCCATAGTATTGTTTGCATCCTTATTGGCGTCCTTATTATATTTTTTTAAAAGGCCCGCTAACTGTAATTCCGTTTGCCGGGCACTGCTGCCCTTTGAAAGTTTGATGAACAATTGAGAATAAGCCATCCAGTCGTTCCAAACGGTCATCATAAAATTATTCTGCAGGCCTGTTTTAGCGATAGTGGGAAAAGAAATAAATTCCAACGCATTAAAAGCTGTCGTTGCATTTAAATCTTTTACAACGCCTGAAACCGATACAATGAGGTCATTATCATAAGTGATTCTTTTGCCAATGATATCAACCGCCGGAAGAGATGGAAAGTATTGCCTGGCCCGGCTCTCGGTAAGCACCACCGAGAAAGGATCTTTTAACGAAGCCTGTGGCGATCCTGCAATCCATTTATAAGGCAACAAATAAAAGTATTGCTGGTTGGTGAAGATTATATCTTTTTGCTTTTTATAAATAACAGGGTTTGCAGACTGTGTTGAAGCGATCGAAACTTTTGCGGTTGCATCTCCCTGGAATTGAAAAATGGGTACGGTTAGTTCCACGCCGGTCGCTTCATTTTCTATTGCTGCTCCCAACGGCGCCTGTACTGCCGCGCTATGGCCCTCGGTGCCTGAAAATTTAGCATCCATTACAACACGGAATATCCTATCAGCATCCGGTTCAAATTTATCATAGCTGAATTCGTAATAAACGATCAGGAAAATAACCAATGCGGCGCTGATGCCGATCGTTAGTCCCAAGACATTGATCAGGGAGAAAGTTTTATTGCGCCAGAAATTCCGGGAGGCAACAATGAAATGATTTTTGAACATACCTGTTTTTTTATGGTGTAGTCTATAAATTTTATATTTCGGTTAAAAAAGTTGCTGACTGTTTATTGGTCTCTGCTTACTTTTTTTCTTCATAAAAAAACTAACAAAAAATGATCAAGCCTGCCTGACTGTTTCCAGCAGACGGTGGCTGCCAGCATTAGCTTTCCACGTAAATACATTGAACCTATAATAATTTACTTATTCTATCAGCCCATTCATTTTCGCATTTTCACATTTTCAAATTGTCAAATTAGCACATCAGCACATTAGCAAATCAGCTAATTATTTTCACTCCGTTCTCAAACTTTTCACCGGGTTTGCCACTGCTGCCCTGACGGCCTGGAAACTTATGGTAAGAAGCGAAATAACTACCGCTATCAATCCTACCGATAAGAATATCCAGGCATTTATCGGGATGCGGTAGGCATAATCCTGCAGCCATTTGTATACCCCGAACCAGGCAAGCGGCCAGGCTATCAATACGGCAATCAAAACATATTTCAGGAAATCTCTTGATAACATGCCCACTATATTTTGTACCGATGCCCCAAGCACTTTCCGGATACCCACTTCCTTTATTCTTTTCTCAGCTGCATAAGAAGCAAGTCCAAAGAGTCCCAGGCAGGAAATGATGATTGCCAGTACTGCCAACGCTCCAACAATTTTACTTACCTGTTCATCTGCCTGGTAAATTTCTGCAAAATGGTCATCTAAAAAATGATACTCAAATGTATTTTCCGGAAAGTTTTTTTGCCATACAGATTGAATAAAGGCAATGGCTTCTTTCGCTTTCGCGCCGTTAATTTTTACCGATAAGTTTTTGAAAAAACCGCCCTCCTCCTGATTAAACAGGAACATGGTTTCGATCTTGTAATGCAATGAATTAAAATTAAAATCCTTTGCAATACCTACGATGTGCCCGGCCGAATCAAATCCAAAATGCTTGTTTATCAAAGAAGACATAGGCATGTTGGTTTCATCTTTCAGTAGCTCTCTCGCAAGTGATTCATTAATGATGTATTCTGTTCCCCTGGCCGATTTCTCGTTTGAAAAGTCGCGCCCATGAACCAGCGGTATTTTATAGAGGCGCAGGTAATCCGGATCGACGATCAGGCGGGTAGACGACAATTGGCGCAATGGTCCATTACCTTTAAATTCAATACCGGACTGATCAAGATGGCTGCCCAGTTCATCCTGCGCTCCACTTGCCCCTTCTACCAGGGAGTTACCCACCAACTCTTGTTTTAGCACATCAAACTTTCTAAAAGTTACATCGTTCAACGGGATCGTTACTACCTGGTCCCGGTTGTATCCCGTATCCCGCTTTTGCATGAAATCCAATTGCCTTACCGCGAAAACAGTAGCTATCATTAGAAAAATAGCGCTGGTAAATTGACCCACTACCAGCACATTCCTAAGTAACCCTTTATTTTTCCCTGTCTGTATAGCACCCTTTAAAACCCTGGTTGGATTAAAGGATGATAAATAGGCCGCTGGGTAAAGCCCGGACAGTATGCCAATGATGACTGTTCCGGAGATCAGCGTGATAAAGAGCAGGCCGTCATTAAAAATAGAAAGTTTAAGATCCCGCTGACTGATTGCATTTACAAAAGGCAATAACGCGATAACCAATA
This sequence comes from Ferruginibacter sp., assembly GCA_039916545.1. Lineage (GTDB taxonomy): Bacteria > Bacteroidota > Bacteroidia > Chitinophagales > Chitinophagaceae > Ferruginibacter. The sequence goes on along the minus strand of JBDSLD010000141.1, from coordinate 8,623 downwards.
AAATTGCAACCACGAGCGCGATGAGGCACAAAAATACAGACTCCCCGAGGAACTGTGCGGCCAGTTGCCAGCGCAATGCTCCTACCGATTTTCTCACTCCAACTTCCCGTGCACGTTCTGCCGACCGCGCCGTGGAAAGGTTCATGAAATTGATACAGGCGATCAGTAGTACAACCAGGCCAATGATGAAAAAAAGATTGGTATAGTTCTTATCAAACTTCTGATAATTTAAATAGTCCAGGCCAATATCACCCGCACTGGCATGCACATCTTTTAACGCCAACAGGAAGAGTTCATATCTCTTCCAGTTGTCATTCCGGGACATGTATTTTTTTAAATAGGCAGGAAACTTTTTTTCAATTGAAGCTATGCTTGTACCAGGCGCCAATTCCAGGTAAGTATCAAGCCAGTTGCCGTTCCAGCGGTCTATCCAGTCTGGCTTATAAATAGTGTTGAAAGAGAACAAACCGTCAAATTGAAACTGTGAATTTTGAGGTACATTTTTCATGATGCCGGTCACCACGAAAGTCAATGTATCGCTGGCGTAGTGGTAAACTGTTTTACCAAGCGGATCCTCCTTTCCAAATAATCTTTCAGCAGCGGCCTGTGTCAATACCACACTGTTTGGTTTCTGCAAAGCAGTACTTCTGTTACCCTTCAATATGGCAAAATCAAACATCTGTAAAAAAGTAGAATCAACAAAATACATAGAAGGCATGTTCACCCGCTTTTCCCCATAAGTCATTTGATATTTATCACGCCACATGACCCTGGTAAAATTTAATATTTCAGGAAATTCATTTTTCAAAGTCGGGCCCATCGGAAACATGGACAAGGCTACTTTTTGAGAGGCGATCATACCCTCAAATTTTTGGACTTCATTAAGGCGGTAAATATTTTTAGTATGGAAGTTGTCAAAGCTTTTTTCATAAAATACAAACAGCATGATCATTATACTGGCCGCCAATCCGATAGCAAGTCCAATAATATTTATAGAGGAAAAAACCTTGTTCTTCCAAAGGTTTCTAAAGGCGATCTTAAAATAATTTTTAAACATAAAATTTAATTTCGGTCGATAATTTAATGTTGCTGTATCCGTAAAAGTGATTTCTCATTACCATTTCACCCCATAATTTCTCATTATCAAAATAGCACATTAGTTAATCAGCACATTATTCAGTCCTTAAACTCTTCACCGGGTTTGCTATCCCCGCCTTTATCGCCTGGTACGCTATCGTGCAGGCGGCAATAACAAAGGATGCAGTGATCGCTATTATAAAAATTCCGGCGCCAATATTCACCTGGTAGGCAAAACCCTGCAACCAGTTGTGCATAACATAATAAGCAACAGGCGCAGCTATCAGAAAAGCTACTACAATGAGTAATACAAACTCTTTGGAAAAAAGAATAACGATATCGCTTAATGAGGCTCCCAATACTTTTCGTATACCCACTTCCTTTATCCGTTGCGCAGCGGCAAAGGACACCAGGCCGTATAAACCCAAACAGCCAATGAGAATGGCTATGCCCGAAAAAAGCTTGAAAGCTGTATAACTTTTCTGTTCCTGCTTGTACCAGGCAGCTATGTGATCATCTAAAAATTCATAGCTAAAGAGGTTATCTGCAAACAGACCAGACCATATCTTATCAATACCCGCAATTGTTTTATTCATGTTGGAAGGTTGTATCCTCACGCTGGCCATAAAAAAATTATCAGCACGGTAAACTAATACACATGGCCTTATTTTTTTGTGTTTGGATTCACTTTGAAAATCCTGCACCACTCCTGTGATGGTCGAATACCAATCGCCATTCAGTATGATATGTTTACCAATCGCCTGTTTGGGATCGAGGTAACCAAGTTTATGGATCATGGTTTCATTTACCACCACATCATACAGGGTATCATCCCTTGATTTAGTCGTACGCTTTATTTTATCACCAGAAAGCATTTTCAAATTGAACATATCCGAATAGGTTTCGTCAATAAATTTCAGTTCGGTGACATCGTCTTTTGTAAGGCCCACTTCAGGCGATATAAAACTGGTAAATGCATTGCCATAAACGGGTGCGCCCGATGAAAAACTTAGTTCTTTAACTGCTGGATCATTTAGTAATTGCTGGCGCAACGCGTCCTTTCTACTCATGTCCGGGATACTAAAAGATATAACCGCTTCTTTATTAAACCCAAGATTTTTATTTTTAAAAAAATCCATTTGATAAGCAACGATCAATGTGCCCACGATCATAATTTGAGAGATAGCAAACTGAAGTACTACCAGGCTTTTGCGTAATGTCAATCCTTGCGACGACGATACCGCCTTGCTTTTTAAAGACGTAGTGAGGCGGAATCCTGATTGCACGAACGCAGGATACAAACCGGCAAGCAGGCTGATGGCAATTGTTAGTGCCACTACGATAAAAATAATAGAAGGCTGGGCTAACTGAGAGGCGCTGATCTTAATATCCATCCAGGTAGCGATGAGCGGTAGAAAAACAACGGTAGTAATCAATCCCAGCACCAGGGCGATTAACACCATTAAAGTGCTCTCACTTAAAAATTGTGTGATTAGTTGTGACCTGCTCGATCCCAATACTTTTCTAACGCCCACCTCTTTTGCCCTGCGCATAGCCTGTGCCGTTGCCAGGTTGATAAAATTGATACAGGCGATTATAATGATAAAAATAGCTATTGCTGACAGCGCCCAATAAGTTTCTCTTGATGTGGTACTACTGATGGTACTATTCAGGTATTTTTGGTCAAAGTGAATATCGCTAAGAGGCTGCAAAGGCAACCTTGCATCTTTGGCAATATCTTCTCCCCAGTTTTTAGCGATGAATGAATGCATCCTGCCCTGGAACTGTTTAATGGACGTATTTTTAGGAATTACGATATATGCACTTCCTCCTGCAATGGCATAAAAGTTAGACATCATTCCCTTGACGTCGTCTTTTATTGTAGCAAATGACACAAGAAAACGAAAAGGCAAATGCGTATTGCCGGGTACATCTTTAATAAGGCCGGTCACTTTCAGGTTGAACCTGCCATTGAAATTTATGACCTGCCCCATGACCTCCTGGTCACCAAAATATTTATGTGCCAGGCTTTCCGTAAGCACCATTGAATTTGGCTCGGATAGCGCGGTTTTAGCATTTCCCTCCATCCATTCATAATCAAATATTGCGGGGAAAAACTGGTCGGCAAAGGCAAATGCTTTCTCCTCGTATTTTCTTTTGTCTATTTTAATCAGTGCCGATTCGCGAAACCATATCTGGGATACCTGTTCCAGTTCAGGGAAATCATTCCTCAGGGCAGGCACAACCGCCATTGAAACGCTTGGATTAAAATCGATGGCATTCAAAGTAACCCGGTAAGTGCGGCTGGCTTTTTTATTGAACTGGTCGTAGCTCAATTCATACCTGACCACCAGGAAAATAACCAGGCAGGACGCGATACCAAGTGTAAGGCCAAGTATATTTATTATACTGTAAGCTTTATACTTACTTAAAGAACGCCAGGCGGTTCTGAAATAATTTTTAAACATATATTTTGTTTTGTGTTTGCTTTCTATTCGATTTGTCCTGATCAGCCATATCATCAATCAGCACATTATCAAATTAGCTGATTAGCTAATTACTACTCAGTTCTCAGACTCTTTACCGGGTTGGCAACCGCTGCTTTTATCCCCTGGAAACTAACTGTGATCAATGCTATGAAAACAGCCAGCAAGCCCGCAACTACAAACATCCACCAGCTTATCTGAATGCGGTATGCAAAATCCCTGAGCCATTTATTCATAACAAACCATGCCACCGGCGATGCTATAACAATTGCTACCATGATCAGTTTAATAAATTCTTTAGAAAGTAAGGCCGTGACATTTACAACAGTTGCGCCCAATACTTTTCGTATACCGATCTCTTTTTTTCTTTGCCCGGCGGAGAATGAGGCCAATCCAAATAAACCCACGCAGGCGATCAGGATTGCTATAAAAGTAAAATAAACGACTATGTTGGAAGTACGCATTTCCTTCTCATAATTGCGTTGAAAGTCCTGGTCGAGAAATGAATAAACAAATGGTATCGCAGGATTTAGTTTGGCCCATGCCCCTTCGACTTTTTTTATAAGTAAAGAATAATCAGTTGTTTTAAAACTGGCAATAAGGTATCCGTATTTGTTTGCAAAAAGACCGTTTGTAAAGCCGCATGGTTTTATTTCATTGTGCAAACTTTCGAAATTGAAATTTTTTATCACCCCTACAATGTGCATCTCTAAATGGGCATTTGCATAGTCGTACTGTATCTTTTTTCCCACGGCAGTCGATATGTCGTAACCCAATTCCTTAATGGCTGCTTCATTAAGTATAATGCCGGCAGAATCGCCTGTAAAATCTTTTGAAAATGTCCTGCCGCTTAATATTTTAAATCCGAGCGTTTCGATGTAATCATTTTCGATACCGGAAAGCCGTATGTCAACCATTTCATTCGGCGTTTTGCCTTCTGCATAAAAGGTCATATCGTTTAGATCCGGAATACCGGGATAAGTAGACCCGCTGGTCACTGCCCGGATCTCCGGCAGCTTTAGCAACTCATTTTTAACAGGGGTATAATCCTGTTCAGAATTTTTGTATGCACGCTGGAGAGGCAATACGATCCGTTGTTCTTTGTTGAAACCCAGGCGCTGATTTTTTAGCAGGTCCAGTTGCTGCCAGATAACAATAGCGCCCAACACCAGGCAAATAGAAACAGTAAACTGAAATACAACCAAGCCTTTACGGATGGCCGTAGCAGAAAAACTATTTATTATTTTCCCTTTGAGTACCGACACTGGTTTAAAGGCCGATAAATAAAACGCAGGATATAAACCCGACAATAATCCCGTAAGCAATGCCAGGCCAAGTATCCACAATACCAACCGGGGTTCATCGAAAGGATGCAGGTCTTTTTGAGTAATGTTATTAAACAAAGGCAAAAATATCCAGGCGAGCGCCAGGGCAAGCACCAATGCTATTAAACACATTATAAAAGACTCTCCAAGGAACTGCCATATCAATGAACTTTTTTCTGCGCCCATTACTTTTCTTACGCCTACTTCTTTTGCTCTTTTTTCAGATCGGGCGGTAGAAAGGTTCATAAAATTGATACAGGCAATTAATAAAATAAAGGCTGCAATTGAACCAAGTATGTACAGGTAAGTTATATTTCCGTTAGCGGCAATTTCATTTCCTACGTCAGAATGGAGATAAATACTTTTCAGTGGCTGGATAAAAAGGCTTTTTGAAAATCCTGCCGCTTTCATGTCGGTGCCGGCATGGCGATAAAAAAAAGGAGTTAGTTTTTGTTCAAATACTTTTGAATTGACGCCATCTTTTAGTTTTACATAAGTGAAGAAAATATTGTTGTTGGTCCATTTGGTTTGGCCCTGCACCCAGTTCCACATGTCATTGTTACGCATGGAAAGAAAATAATTAGCGGGTATATGCGATTTATATTTCGCACCGCTGAAAACGCCCTTCACCGTATAATTAAATTCACCAAATGGTGTATTGATCAAAAAAGATTTTCCGACCGGATCTTCTTTATCAAAAAATTTATGCGAAAGCTGTTCGGAGATCACGATGCTATTTGGCTGATCGAGTGCGGTAGCTGCATTGCCGTATATAAAATCATAGGTGAAAAGTTGAAAAAAAGTAGAGTCCACATAATAGCCGTTAGTCTCAAAAAACTGTTTACTTACAGCATTGTTTTTATACTTCAGCAGCATTGTTTCAATATCAGGAAAAGTCATGAGCCTGGTAGCCTGTTCCACCTCAGGCAAATCATTTTTTAATCCCCATGCAAGCGGCCCGGGGCCTGCCGCCCAGGTTTCACCTTTTCCGCCAACCGAAGCGATCCTGAAGACCCTGTCTGCATTTTTATGGTGTTTGTCATAACTGTTCTCATCAAAAATATAGAGCATGATCAACAGGCAGGTTGCCAGGCCGACTGCCAGGCCAAAGATGTTTATAAAAGAAAATGCCTTGTGCCGGTTCAGGTTCCTTAATGCGATCTTGAAATAGTTTTTTATCATGGTTGTGTTTGATAGGTGGGTGATTCTCGTGATTTTGGTGAATCTATGTGGAGATCTCATCCTTCTCTCCCGAAAGGTCGGCACAGGCACCCTCCGGGGGAGAGGTAGCCAGGTTCTGTGATTTCCAATAGATTTTTAATGTTCATTTCATTTTGATGTTATTTTATTTTCACATTTTCAAATTAGTTTTTCACTCCGTTCTTAAACTTTTCACAGGGTTTGCGATTGCTGCGCCATACCAATAGCAGGTCCGCCAATGTCAATAGAGGAAGAAGCCTTGTTTTTAAACAGGCTCCTCCAGACGATCGTAAAATGATTTTTAAACATACATTTATTTGATTTCTGATGGTTGCCTATTCCACTCTATATTTTTACTGCCCGGACCTATTTCAATTGTGCATACATTTCCTTTGCATCTGTATACATTTTATACTGTATTCTTCTACCTCCTTTTCGAAGGATGCAGTATTGGGTTCATGATTTTTTTTATACTCTACCCGGGAAGTAAACGCCAGGCAAGCCAATATTATAAAAATGCACTTCATTTTAAAATGGATTTATAGATTCCCAAACAGCTGGAAATTGCAATAAAATACCACCTGATAACAACCCGGAATAAAGGATAATTGTGCTGTCTTAATTATCACGTTAACAAATCAGCTAATTATTTAAACACCTCTTTCCCCGCATTCATATCATTGATCAAAGAATCAAAATACTTTTTCCAATTATCATCAGTTGCAGAACGCTTACCTTTCTCTGCATATTTAATTGCTTCTTTTTTATCCGCTAAAAAATAATACCCCATTACCATACCCAGGTTGGCATAGGCTTCTTTTGGATACTTGTCATAATTAATTTTGAATATCTTAAATGCTTCCTGGTGTTCTTTCATCCTATTTAAATTGCTTCCATACTGGAGTAACTGGAGGGAGGTAGCCATTGGAAGGGCTTTCTGCATCAGGGAATCTGCTTCTTTTTTTCTATTAAATTTTTCCAGCAAACCTGCGTAGGTAGACAAGGTAAGGAAATTTGCCTCTCCAAAATAAGTATTGATGGAGCGGTCGGCCCAGGTGAGGCCCTCTTCTAAATTGACATTATTTACCAGGCAATAATTAGCGGCCATTTGCATATTTTGCCAGAACCGATAAAAAATACCTGAATTAAATTCTTTTCTGAATGATTCAATTTGTATTTTTTGAAGATCGACAGAAATCTTGAATGGAACCTTTACCTTTTCCCATTGAAGCGAGACTACTGCGGAATTCTCAGTCTGCTCACCAAACTCATACTTTAACCTTTCCACGCTTTCGGTTAATTGCTGAACAGGTACATCCACCCGCAGGGCATCGTCTTTGGCGTCATAATAAAAACTGCCCCAGGCTGTACTGAATTTTGAAAAAACTATGGTCGCTTTTTCCGGACCCATTGCTATAAAAAAGCCATACTTGCCAGCCTGGAGCGCCTTGCCTTCTATTAAAACATCCGTGCTAAATTCGATCGTAGTATTTTCATTCGCCCCTGCTCTCCAGGGTGCTGCCTTACTGGTTCCATAATGCAGATCTGCGAAACCGTAATGGACCAGGCTGCCCCATATTTTACCTTCCCTGCCTTTCACCTGGGGGCGGGAATAATTAATTTTTACGTTAGTGATCCCGATATCTTCTGATACGGAAGCCTTTTTATTTCCATCAGCCGGCAATGTTATCTGGGCATGCATACTGGTTACAAAAAGTGTAGCCAGCAGCGATGCAATCAATATTTTCTTCATTTTTTGGTTGTTGGTTATTTGTCCTGTTTTATTGGTTTGCGAATATGATTGGTTCTCCTGATAAAGGCTTACTATTCCGTTCGTAAACTTTTAACCGGGTTGGCAATAGCGTCTTTTAATGCCTGGAAACTTATTGTACACAGCGCTATCATTATAGCCACCAGGCCGGCTGTTTTTTTGAGATAGCAATACTCAGGGTTGAAGCCAGTGCTGTACGAGGATTCCCCTGCAGCAGCGGATAGCTAAACATACTAAACAGGCCCGCACCTGCTGCGGAGCCATCTACTTTCAAAATTTTGTTACCGGCCCGTAAAGTAGCTTCGTGATTCCCCTCCTGGAGCATAACGGCATCCTCTATTTCAGGCATTCCCTTTTTCAACTCATCCGCCAACAGACCGGGTGTATCATAATTACCATCTATGTTACTGGAATAATACTCGCGTTCATACACTTTGTACAATCTTGCTCCATTCTTATGGCATGAATCGACACTTAACCCGGATTGTACCCAAATCATGATAAGCAAACTGCAGGCGATGCCAACAGATAATCCCGACAGGTTAATGAAAGAATGTGTCTTATTCTTAACAAGGTGGCGCCAGGTTATCCTGAAATAATTATTAATCATTTTGTTGAGCTTAAGGTGTCATACAATTCATTTTCAAATTTTCAAATTTTCTCATTTCATATTTCCATATTTTCTATCAAAAATTAGCACATTGGCAAATTGGCTAATCAGCTAATTGCATTTACTCCGCTCTCAAGCTCTTCACCGGGTTTGT
>JBDSLD010000140.1:0-5521 GCA_039916545.1 Ferruginibacter sp. | reverse complement strand
TAAAGGTTTTCAGCGTTTTCTTGCAAACACTATCTACGGGAAAATGGCGTTTTTTACTTACCCTTGCCTTCAGATCTAAATCCGGTAACACTATCAGCGATTTAAGGAGCAATAGGAAATGGCGCTGAATACCATACACCAGTTGCACGTACCTATTATGATGAAACGATACGTTTTTCTTAAATTGTATGTCTAAAAGCGATAACCATGAAAAATAAAATTGTTGCAGGTAGTGTTTTGTTGATGGGCATTCTATCTACACTTGTTTGCCCTGCGCAAAAGAAAAATAATGCGACCGGCCAATTAAAAACACAGGCAGTAGCTGATATTCAATTAAGATATGATGAGTACCGCAAAATAGCGCTTCAAATCTGGGACTATGCAGAAGTAGGTTATAAAGAAGTAAAGAGTAGTTTGTTGCTGCAACAAACCTTAAGTGACAATGGCTTTTTTATACAGAAAGGCGTTGCCGGAATTCCCACCGCATTTGTCGCCACCTTTGGAAGCGGCCAGCCGGTGATCGCTATTTTAGCAGAATACGATGCGTTGCCCGGCCTCGCACAGGAAGCTGAGCCAGAGAAAAAGCCCATTGCAGGCAGAAATGCCGGGCATGCGTGTGGCCATCATTTATTTGGAACAGCATCAGTTGCAGCGGGTATTGAAATTAAAAAGCTGATAGAACAAAAAAAGATAAATGGAACGATACGCGTGTACGGATGCCCGGCTGAAGAAGGCGGTTCCGGCAAAGTATTTATGGTTAGGGCAGGATTGTTCAATGATGTCGATGTAGCAATACACTGGCATCCCGATGATATCAATGGTATTACGATGATGAGTGCGCTGGCTAATAAATCAGCTAAATTTCGTTTTCATGGTACCTCGGCGCATGCGGCCGCTTCGCCTGAGAAAGGGAGATCGGCCCTGGATGCGGTGGAAGCCATGGATAATATGGTCAATATGATGCGGGAACATGTGCCTGAGCAGGCTCGTATCCATTACGTGATCACGAATGGTGGCAAAGCGCCCAATGTAGTGCCTGATTTTGCCGAAGTGTATTATTATGTCCGGCATCCTAAAAGGGAAGAAGTAATTAAAATATTTGAACGGGTTGTAAAAGCTGCCAATGGTGCGGCCATAGGCACTGAAACTACTGTTGATTACGAAATTATCGGGGGTACGCACGACCTGCTGTTAAACAATACCCTGGCGGAAGCAATGCAATTGAATCTCGAAAGAGTGGGTGGTGTTAATTTAACGGCCGAAGAGATTGAATTTGGTAAAAAATTACAGGCAACATTTGGCTTTTCAGCGCCGGCAATCAGTTCTGCAGGAAATGTGAGCCCTTTAAAAATAGAAAAAACATCCGGTGGCGGTTCAACTGATGTAGGCGATGTGAGTTACGCGGTACCAACCGTGGGTATGCGCGCGGCCACCTGGATACCTGGCACACCGGCACATAGCTGGCAGGCCGTAGCCTGTGGTGGCACTGAGATTGGAAGCAAGGGGATGATGGTAGGGGCCAAAACAATGGCACTGATGGCAATCGACCTCTTTACTTCCCCTACTCTCGTCGAAAAAGCAAAACAGGAATTTATAAAAGAGAAAGGCGACTACCAGTATAAAGCATTGTTAGGTGATATTAATCCTGCATTGAATTACCGGGATTAGCGAGGTTGGCGTAGCGTAATGACATTTATAAAATGTAGAATTGAAAATTAAAATGATGGAGAGATTACAAATTATTATAGACAATACATAAAGTGTTTCCCAATAAAACCCGGGTCGATGTAATCGCGGCTAAAAGTTCTACATTGTTTATTCCAGCTCTGATATTGCACATAGAAGTATTGCGGGCATGCAAAACAATGCACCTGTTCTACAACTGGTTCTTTAATTATTAATTTGCCAGGGAGGTACTTTCAACTTCTAAACCCCGGGGGCCACCTGGAACTAGTAACGATTCCGGTCATTATTAAATCCTGGCTTGTTGTATCCACCTCCACCGCCGCCGCGATTGTTACCGCCTGGTCTGTTTCCCGGACCTGAACTGCGTTCTTCTGCCTCTTTAACCACCAATGGTTTTTTACCGAGTGATATATCGTTCATGCTTTCGATGGCATCTTTTGCTTCTATGCTATTGGGCATTTCTACGAATGCAAACCCTTTACTTTTTCCTGTTTCTTTATCAATGGCAACTTTTGCAGAAGCAACAGTCCCGAATTTCTCAAATATTTCTTCCAGCTCCGCATCATCTAAATCATAAGGTAAGCCGGCTACAAAGATTTTCATTTTGGTGTTTTTTTTGTAAATGTACACAACAATAAGGGTAATATCAGCGTTGCGCCAGTAAAAATGCGTATATGTTTTTATTAAAACCTATTTTAAATTTGCTGGATATTGGTTATTAACAAATTACCTGTTTTGTTCATAAACTGCCGGGGTATGAGCAAATATAAAATTCAATAATAAATACTTCCGTGACTGCCGCCTCTAACTAAACCGGCCTGCAATCCCACAATAAATTAATTGGCATTTGCTCTAATATGACAGACCGTCATTGGCTGGATTGTCGGATAATCAGGAGTCAGCGTATAGATCTAAAGAGTATTCAAACTCCGCCATTCTTTTTCCAAAATACTCATTTCTATCATACTCCACCATTTATCTTTGTGCCAGAGTATATCCCTTTGGATACCTTCCGTAACAAACCCGGTTTTTTCATAACACTTTGTGGCAGACACATTGTTATCGTACACACCCAAACTTACCCGGTGCAATTTTAACTCTTCAAAGGCGATCTTCAACATGGCTTTGATCATGCCCTGGCAACAGCCTTTTCCGCGTTCTGCTGTGTCACCGATCAACACCCTGGTAATGCGGCCCGAACGGTTCTTCCAGCTAATGCCGCCCAGCGATATGTGCCCGATCGTATTTCCGCCATCATCAATGGCTTTATAAACAAAGGCATCCGAATCATTGACAATATTAGTATCCTTTATATACCATGCGAGGCTCCGGTCAGAAAGAGGAAAACTGAAAAGACTACCTGACCAGCTCATTAAGATATCTTCATCATGGATCCATTCGATCAACTGTTTAAAATCACTTTCCTTAAAATGCGCTAATCGAATCATAACCCGCTTATTAATTTTGATGTATTTGAACGAAAATAGCATTTGCCTCACAATGGCCGCCACTTTTGTAATAATTCTTAAAAATATTTTGCCCCTGGAGCATTAAAATGTATAAACACTTATTTGAGAGAACCCTTGTCAATCACTTCCGTTGAAACACATTTTACCATAACTTGAGTATTCAAACTTATTTATGAGAATTTTAGTCATAGCCCTGTTAACATTATTTACTTTCCCGGCAATTGCGCAAAATACCACACTCAGGAAACAGTCCGGGCTGGCAGCAGATAAAATAGAACCAAAAGTGATCGCCTGGAGAAGAGATTTTCATGAGCATCCTGAATTAGGCAACCAGGAAATAAGAACATCTGCGATCATCGCGAAGCACCTGCAATCTTTAGGCATGGAAGTAAAAACAGGCATAGCCCACACCGGAGTAGTGGGAATTTTAAAAGGCGGAAAACCAGGGCCGGTAGTGGCGCTGCGTGCAGACATGGACGGCTTACCGGTTATAGAAAGAACCCCGGTTCCGTTCGCTTCAAAAGTAAAGGGCCAATACAATGGTAAGGAAACCGGCATCATGCATGCGTGCGGCCATGATACACACATGGCGATCCTGATGGGCGTTGCTGAAATACTTGCGGGCATGCAGAAGGAACTGAAAGGGACAGTAAAATTTATTTTTCAACCTGCGGAAGAAGGCGTTCCTGCAGGGGAACAGGGTGGTGCCGAAATGATGGTAAAAGAAGGTGTATTGGAGAATCCAAAAGTGGATGTAATATTTGGTCTGCACATTAATTCACAGACAGAAGTCGGCAAGATCACTTATCGCCCGGGTGGTATTTATGCCAGCGTGAACGACCTTAAGATTATTGTAAAGGGACGTTCCGCCCATGGTGCTTATCCATGGTCGTCGATCGATCCGATCGTTGTTTCCGCACAGATCATCAATAACCTGCAAACCATCGTAAGCCGCAACCTGAACATTACTGAAAACGCAGGTGTTGTCACTATTGGAGCCATCAACGGTGGCAACCGCAGCAACATCATACCCGAGCAGGTAGAAATGTTGGGAACTATCCGGGCATTGACCAATTCGGATGAAGAAATGCTGATCGCCAGGGTTAAGCAGGTTGTCACAAAAACTGCGGAAAGTGCAGGTGCGACTGCCGAGGTGATGATACCTTACAGTTCACATTACCCGGTTACATTCAATGATTTGGCTTTGACTGAAAAAATGCTATCCTCTTTACAAAACACTGCGGGAAAGGAAAACGTTTTATTGAAGCCGGCGCATACCGGGGCAGAAGACTTTTCATTTTACCAGCAAAAAATCCCTGGCTTATTTTTTAATTTAGGCGGAATGCCTAAGGGTGGCAATCCTTTGACGGCGCCTTCTCATCATACACCTGATTTTTTTATCGATGAGAGCGGGTTAAAATTGGGCGTGCAATCTTTAGTAAATCTTACGCTGGATTATATGGAGATGGCTAAACCCGGCGCGTAATTATCATTTCAAATATTTATCAAACCAATCGATAAAATTTTTCTGCTCAACATCAAGGTTTTTCCAGCCGTGGCCGCCGCCTTTTTTAATGATCAGCTTATTGGGCACTTTTACTTCTTCGAATTTTTTAATGATACTTTCTGACTGCTGTAACGGCACCAGTATATCGGCATCGCCATGAATGATCAATGTGGGCGGATCATCTGCGGTTACTGAATATATGGGTGAGATCTGCCTGGCTATTTGTAATTTTTTGGCTTCATCCGTAACGGTTACATACGACCTGGTAGTATCGTTCCAGGCCTTGAAATCGAAGGCCGCATAAACACCTGTCAAGATAAGTGCTGTGCGGTTTATTGACGGAGTAGCCGCCTGCCTGCCGAAATTTAAAAAATCTGTGGGTGGATAAAATACAGCGGCAGCCTGCACCCTGGACGATACCCGCTCTACCGGATCCATCGACATGGAATCAATTTTATCATCAGCCGTTGCTACCGCAAGTGATAAATGGCCACCGGATGAAAAACCCATTATACCGATGTGATCGCCATCAATGCCATACTCTTTTGCATTGTACCGGATAAACCGTACCGCCCTTTTTAAATCGGCGATCTGATCCGGAATTGTATATCGTGGCTGAGAACCAGGCAACACGGTAAAAACGGTATAGCCTTTATCTGTATAAATCTTTGATTCAGCCAGGAACCGGAGCGCCTTATCATAGCTTGATTTCCAGTTGCCGCTTTCCACCACGATGATGCCTTTTCCATTGGGAGATTTAACGGGTGTTTGCATAAACATTGTCAGCGCCATCCCATCTTTCCTGCCATAGATCAATTCGCTTTGAGGAACGTTCACGGATTTTTGGGCACTTAAAAAT
>JBDSLD010000139.1:0-8408 GCA_039916545.1 Ferruginibacter sp. | reverse complement strand
ATAGAAACAACCGGCGGTTATGCCTCTGCTCACGGCATTACCGAAATTGCCGTGTACGTGCATGACGGCAAAAAAATAGTGAAGCATTTTGAAACGCTCATTAATCCGCAGCAAAATATACCGCGGTACATCACTGCTCTTACCGGCATCGATAATTCGATGGTAGAAACTGCGCCGGTCTTTGATGAGGTCGCAGAAACATTGTTTGAAATACTGAATGACAATATATTTATCGCCCACAATGTAAACTTCGACTATTCATTTATAAAACATCACCTCAAAGCATCGGGCCTGGAACTGACAGCCAGGAAATTGTGTACGGTGCGATTAGGCAGAAAAGTTTTTCCCGGTCTTCCTTCTTATAGTTTGGGAAATCTTTGCCGGTCTTTACGGTTGCCGATCGAGAACCGGCACAGGGCAGGTGGTGATGCAAAGGCGACTGTAAAATTATTCGAATGTTATCTTGCAAATGGCGGCGATGTACACATAGACCAAATGCTAAGAAAAAGTTCTTCTGAGCAATGGCTACCGTTGTATTTAACAAAAACAGATATACTACAGCTTCCCACTGGTGCGGGTGTTTATTATTTTCATGATGTAAAGGGTAAAATAGTCTATGTAGGAAAAGCCATCAATATTAAAAAGCGGGTTAGCAGTCATTTTACACACAATGACGCCGATAGAAAGCGGCAGAATTTTTTACGTACCATTTGTAAAGTAAGTTTTAAAGAATGCGCCACCGAACTGGAAGCCATTGTGCTCGAAAGTACAGAGATCAAAAGACTGTGGCCGAAATATAATTACAGCCAGAAGCAACCGGCGCAAAAGTTTGCTTTGTATATGTTTGAAGATAACCGTGGTTACCTGCGGCTGGCCATCGACAAAAAGAAAAAGAATGTGCCGCAATTGTATAGTTTTAATTTATTGCATGAGGGTTTGGTCTTGTTAAAAAGAATGGTGGAAGAGTTTGCCCTGCACGAAAAATTATGCTTTATTGATAAAACACCATTTGCCGAAAATGATTATGTTTCTTTGGAATCTCCGCTAACTTATAATGAGAAAATAAGACAAGCTATCAAAGCGCTGGAAGAAAAACTACCCACCTTCGCGGTAATGGACAATGGCTTAAAAAAGGAAGAAAGACTTTGCCTGCTGATAGAAAGGGGGAGCTTTTGGGGAATGGGTTATTTACCAACATCCACGCAGGTTACCTGCTCCGCCGATTTAAAAGATCTGCTTACACCATATATTGATAATGATACTATCCGCAACAGTATTTATTCCTTCGTAGAATTAAATCCCGATAAAAAGATCGCATTGGAATTATACAATGCATAACAGCCTTTAATAATTTGCAAGTCACAACGGTTTGTGGAACAAACTCTATCAGAGCTACAATTTTAACCAACCTGTATTTTACCAGATCCTGCAATTCAATAATCCTTTCTTTGTAATAATTTAAAAAACCGGTTGTTAAGAAATAAGGATGAAAAGGTTAACCCGCTAACAAAGCCGATCCACATGCCGGCCGCACCCATTTTAAAAGTAAATGCCATTAAACAACCTACCGGAATGCCAACTACCCAATAAGCTATTGCGATATATAAGGTTGGCACTTTTACATCTTTAACACCCCTCAATAATCCCACCCCAATGGCCTGGGTAGCATCCGAAACCTGGAACACAGCGGCGTACAACATCAGCACGGATGCAAGTCCTAATACTTCGGTATCATTATTAAATGCCAGCGGTAAAATGTTTCGGAACAAAGCAAATAACAAAACCCCCAAAATACCATAACAAATCCCACTTACCAAAGTGCTTTTACCTATGTTGGCGATATCGTTCCAGTTATTTCTTCCCCATGCGTTGCTTACACGTATAGAGCCACCCTGGGCAAGTCCCCACGACACCATAAAAGCAACGGAAGCACAGCTGATCGCTATTTGATGGGCCGCCAGTTGTACCGCTCCCAATGTGCCGATGATGATGCCCGACACCGCGAATGCGCCCGATTCCATACCTACCTGCAATCCGCTTGGTACACCAATGTGCAATAATTCTTTAATGGTATCCATGCGTAGTTTCCATTGGTCTTTTCTCACTGCCATGTACCTTTTAAAAAAAGGATGAACAAAAAGGACAATGACAAAAATCACTAATATCAACACCCGTGTCATAAGTGTGCCATAACCTGCGCCCGTTAATTCAAGTCTTGGAAACCCCCAATTGCCATACACCAACAGCCAGTTGAGTAAAATATTAATGGGCAAGGCCAAAATGGAAAGCATCATGGCGGTTCTTGTGCGCTCCAGTCCATCAGTGAATTGTTTGATGCCGATGAACATCATCATGGGGATTATTGACCAGCCCATGATCTGTAAATAGGGCACACCTAATGTTGCCACAGATTCATCCTGTCCTATGTGGAACAAAATATTTTTACTAAAATTCAAAACGAGGGCAATGATGATCGCGGAGATAGTGCATAACCAAAAGCCATTGTACAAATAATGCGAAACTCTCAGGTCATCCTTTCTTCCATTTGCCATAGACACGGTCTGTGATATCGACATGGTCATTCCAAACCCGAGTACAAAAGGGATATTCATTACACTGTTTACCAGCGCCGCGGCGGCAAGGTGCTGGTAGCTGATCTTGCCTACCATGATACTATCAATGATACCCAGCGCCATTTGCGTCAATTCACCCAATATGATCGGTGCGCTCAGTTTCCAGGTTTTAAATGCTTCGTTCCTGATTGTCATAAGGCTGCAAAGCTAACAAAATGGAGTAATGCAAAAGTGAATGGTAAAATGCTACCAATTATGACGGCGGAGATGTTTAAGCCAGGATCTTGTGCGCCATTAGGGGGCAGCCTGTTTATAGAAAAATCGCCGGACTATGAAACCAGCTCCGCATGCGCCACACAAATATGCTGTATCCACGCAACTAAATTGATAATGATAATTCAATAAATATAAATTTCTCCGGGGTTTAATCAATGAAATTCGCTCCTGCGGTGATTGCCTGGAAATATCATGCAGGCAGGAAAGTACATTTTTTGCAATGCTTGCAACCTGTAAGATATTTGCCCCGCTCCGTCTCTCTTTTATATTATTTTTGCCGCATTATTATCAATCAACAGCTATATTATGAATTGGTTAATATTGATCATCGCAGGGTTTTTTGAAATAGGGTTTACCACCTGCCTGGGTAAAGCAAAAGTCACTACCGGCAGCACCGCTGTGTTGTGGCTCATTGGTTTTTTCATCAGCCTCTCCGTCAGCATGCTATTACTTTACAAAGCAAGTCAGACCTTACCCATGGGAACGGCATACGCGGTATGGACCGGTATTGGTGCAGCAGGCACTGCCATCATTGGCGTAATGATCTTTAATGAACCGGCAGATTTCTGGCGGCTGTTTTTTATTTTTACTCTGATTGTTTCAATTGCCGGGTTGAAATTTGTATCACACTAAGTCGCCTGGCTAAACATAATTTAATCGAAGCGTTCATATATGTATTCAAAACAGGAAGCTGCCTTACTAACACAACAATTCTGGACCGCTTTCGGCGGTTACATTGCTCCCGTGCTTTCTGCAGAAGGTGAAAAAATCAACTGGATCAATTATAAAACGGGGGAAAAAGGGATAAGATTTATTATGACGGTTGATAATAAAGAAGCTGTCATTGCTATTATTTTATCACAAAAGGACATCGCATTGCAAAAAATTTACTTCGATAAATTTATACAGTTAAAAAAAATACTCCGGGAAAGTACCGGCCTGGAATGGCTCTGGGAGCCGCTTGTTAGTGACCAGCATGAAAAAACGATCAGCCGGATATATGCTGTACTTCCCGGTGTGAATATATTGAGCAAGCCAGATTGGCCGGCAATCATTTCTTTTTTTAAACCGCGCCTGATCGCACTGGATAAATTTTGGTGCGAATATAAATATGCATTTGAACATTTAACGCCCGGAGCTGATAAGAAAGTTATTAGCAATGGTTAATTGACGAATTAACTTAGCTGTTCACCTCTATGAAATCTTTTCCAATTTTATTGTAAAGGGCATTTTGTACCCGGGTAAGGAGGCTGCAATTAAAAGCGCTGCTCTCAGTAAAAATATCTGCCAGGATAAACTAACCCGCAGCCAATAGCGGTGCTGCTTTTTGACAAAAATGATTACTTTAGTAAATCGTAATCCAAAAATTTAACAGGCTGGTATGCAATCATTTGTTTGTGACAATTGCAGTAACAGCTTTTACAAACATCATTAAAATCCTTATTTCCATTTATGAAGTATTCGAAAAGTCTATCCCGAAGCTTATTTTTCGTTTTCGCATTTTTACCGGCTTTTGTTTCCGCGATCGATACAAAAGATACCCGGATGCTCGCACAACCAGCCATCAGTGCGAATCACATCGCTTTTATCTATGCAGAAGACCTTTGGGTAGCAAATGCCGATGGCACCCAGCCCAGGCGGCTTACGGTAGACGAAGGTGTGGAATCAGGCCCGGCCTTTTCACCTGATGGTTCCATGATTGCTTTTAGTGCGCAATACGATGGAAATACCGACGTGTATGTTGTACCCGTGGATGGTGGTATTCCTACAAGGCTCACCTGGCACCCGGGCGCGGATATTGTAAGGGGATTTTCTCCGGACGGGAAAAACGTGTTGTTTATTTCGAGACGCGCGGTTTTCACCAACCGTTATTATCAATTGTTTACAGTGCCGGTTAGCGGTGGGTTTCCCGCACAACTGGAGATACCCAATGCCTTCCATGCCTCGTATGCGCCTGACAGCAAATCGATGGCCTACACACCTCTTTTTGAAGCCTTCCGTCAATGGAAAAATTATCGCGGCGGGACTATTTCAACTATTCAATTATTTTCTTTCCAAAATAAATCTGTCGTAAAAATCCCGCAGCCCGAAGGTGGATGCAATGATACCGAACCAATCTGGATGGGTGACATGGTTTATTTTTTAAGCGACCGCAAAGGTGAATTCAACCTGTTTAGTTATTCAACCGCATCAAAAGAATTAAAGCAGTTAACCAATTTCAAAGACTTCCCGGTAATCAATATGTCTGCAGGTGGTGGTAAGATCATTCTTGAACAGGCAGGTTACCTGCATGTATTTAATACCGCTTCGGCATCAGCCAAAAAATTGACGGTTGGTATTGCTGCTGACCTGTTGGAACTCCGCCCGCGTTTTGTAAAAGGCGGAAGGTATATCCGCAATGGCACCATATCTCCGTCTGGTTCCAGGGCCGTGTTTGATTTTCGGGGAGATGTTGTAACGGTACCTGCCGAAAAAGGGGATGCACGTAACATCACTAACACAACAGGTACGCACGAAAAATACCCGGCATGGTCACCTGATGGAAAATCAATTGCCTACTTTTCGGATGCTTCCGGGGAGTATGAATTGCATATCAGGCCACAGGATGGAAAGGATGCTGCGCGGCCGATCAAACTAAGTGGCACTGGATTTTATGCTTACCTGAAATGGTCTCCAGACGGCAAAAAAATATGTTATGTGGACAACGGCAGAAATTTATACGTGGTGGACGTAGCCACTGGTGCCAGTAAAAAAATTGATTCGGATGACCTGTATGTTCCGGGTCCGTTCAGGGAACAGTTTGGTGATTGGTCCTCCGATTCCAAATGGGTGGTCTACACAAAAGTTACCGCTACTTTTTTTAAAAAAGTATTGCTTTATTCCGTTGAACAGGACAAAGTATTTCCCGTCACCGATGGTTTGAGCGACGTCTCAGAACCAATATTTGACCGCGGTGGAAAGTACCTGTTCTTCTTTGCTTCCACAAACGCGGGACCAGTGGTAAACTGGTTCGATCAGTCGAACAATGATATGCGATCGACCAATTCTATCTACCTGCTTACACTTCAAAAAGAAACCACTTCCCCATTTGCCAAAGAAAGCGATGAGGAAGATACAAAGTCGGACGACAAAACAAAAAAAGCGGACGATAAGCCTAAGGATAAAAAAGACAGTGCCAGCACCGCTACTACAGAAAAGAAGAAAGGAATATTTAAAATAGACCTCGAAGATATTCAAAACCGGATCATCGACATCCCGGTAAAAGAGGGTAATTATTACGGCCTCGGCATGGGTAAAGAAGGGGAGTTACTTTACATTTCCTCCAGCGACGACAACAGCGCCCGAACTATGCACAAGTTCGATATGGAGAAAAGAAAAGATGAGGAAGTAATGGAAGTAGATGCATATGATATTTCCGCGACAGGAAAGAAAATGTTGTATGTAAAAGGGACTAATTGGGGCATCAGCAATACCGGGCAAAAGCCAGGCAGTTCGGGCGGAATGCTTAACACAGCCGATGTGCAGGTAAAATTTGATCCGGTCGCCGAATGGCCAAATATACTGGACGAAGCCTGGCGCGTAAACCGTGATTATTTTTATGACCCTGGTATGCATGGTGCAGATTGGAACGCAATGAAAAAGAAGTATGCGCAGTTTCTGCCGGACCTGGCCTGCCGGAGCGACCTGAATATTTTGATCCAGTGGATGTGCAGCGAGCTGGGCGTAGGTCATCACCGCGTGACGGCCGTAGGAGAGCGGATGCACGTACTCACTACCGTTAGTGGCGGATTGCTGGGCGCAGATTATACGATCTCCAACAACCGCTACCAGTTGAAAAAAATATATGGGGGACTTAACTGGAACCCAAACTTACGATCACCTTTAACGGAACCTGGTGTCAATGCCAAAACCGGTGACTATATTTTAGCGGTCAATGGAAAAGATGTAACCGCGGCCGAAAATTTATATAAATTTTTTGAAGCGACTGCGGGTAAGATCGTGGAACTTACCATTGGCCCTAATCCAAACTATACCGGATCAAGGGTCGTAAAAGTAGTTCCGGTTGAAAATGAAACGGACCTGCGTAACCGTGATTGGGTGGAAGGCAATCTTAAAAAAGTAACCGAGGCCACCAAGGGCCAGGTGGCTTATGTATATGTGCCAAATACTGCCGGGCTTGGCTTTGAATATTTCAAGCGTTATTTCTTTCCGCAGGCAGATAGAAAAGCGATCATTATTGATGAGCGTTTTAATGGCGGCGGCCAGCTGGCGGATTACTACATTGATATTTTGCAACGGCCCTACCAGGCGTACTGGAACATGCGCTACGGCAGGGATCTTAAAACGCCGAGCGCTTCTATACAAGGTCCTAAAGTAATGATCACGGACGAAACGGCGGGCTCAGGTGGCGACATGCTTCCATGGATGTTCCATAAGTTCAAGGTTGGTACGATCATTGGAAAACGCACCTGGGGTGGTTTAGTAGGTATCCTTGGCTTCCCGGAATTTATTGATGGCGGGGGAGTTACGGCACCCAATGTGGCTATCTGGACAAAAGACGGATTTGTGGTGGAGAACGTGGGGGTGGCGCCTGATATCGAAGTAGAACAAACGCCATCAGAAGTAATCAGGGGAAACGATCCGCAATTGCAAAAAGCGATCGAAGTGGCGCTAAAAGAATTGGAAAAAAATCCGCAGGAAGAACCCAAAAGGCCGGCTTATCCGGGTAAGATGAAGCATTAGGAAGCTAACTATATTGGCGCTAAAAGCCTTGCGATCCGGTCTTAAAAAGCAACATGGTCAGACGGTCTCCGTCTGACCATGTTGCTTTTTAAGACGGTTTGTGTGATGGAGGAATTATTTTGTTAGATAACTGTTTAAAATAATCATCACATTTTTTTATCCTCCCGCGTTATCTAAATGGTCAGACGGAGACCGTCAGACCATTTAGATAACGATACGCCTTGATCGATCAAATAGTATCATCCGGCGTCTCCACCTCACCATAATATTTTGACGGTTAGGATAATTAAGAAATTTATTTGGTAGTCTTCTTTTTGATGTTTAGGAGATACCCAGCTATACAATATCTTTTTATACTTACCCGCGTATTCTATAATGGTCACACGAGACGTCAGACCATTTAACGAACGCTTGCCTGATCTGATCATAATGTTTTCAGACATCACAACCTCTAGCTCAAAAACATTTTTTGTAAAAAATCACAATACCTATATTTTTAGTGAATGAACAATACGATTACGGCTAAAAAATTAGTGGAGAAGTTTGCCCTGGCACCTCATCCCGAGGGTGGCTACTTTAAAGAAAATTACAGGTCACTGGAAACAATACCCAAAACATTTTTGCCGAAAAGATTCAATGGGGAAAGAAGTTATAGCACGGCTATCTATTTCCTTTTGGAGAAGGGTAATTTTTCAGCGTTTCATCGAATCAAAAGTGACGAATGCTGGCATTTTTATTCCGGGGAAACTTTATGGATTTACGTGATCCATTTCGATGGCAGATTGGAAAAAATTAAATTAGGGACTGATATGCTGA
>JBDSLD010000138.1:0-16290 GCA_039916545.1 Ferruginibacter sp. | reverse complement strand
AAAAAGATAGAAAATTGTTGCTGGTAGATGAAATGTTTTTGAATTAAGAAACTTTCTAAGCAGTAAACCAAGCCCCAACGTTCGCTTCGCTATCCTGCCTGTACCAAACATGTAACGATGTTAAATCAAACTGAAAACTATTTCCGATGGCTACGCGGTTTGGGTACAAAGGCTGTTAAAAAAGACTGCGGGTAATGAATTATTTTACTTCTCGTAAAAATCAAAAACCGGTCATAGAATTAATAAAACTTGCTTTTATTTGATTTAAAAAAACTTGCAAACTCAGTAAGGACACTAAGGCGAAGTATTCGAAAAAAATTACTTTTTAAATGGTTTTAAGTTGTTCTTTATTAAATTTAATGGATTTTGGTTTATTCTGGTCTGTGCGATTTAGAGTAAAATAATTTAACGGTAGCTAATATTAAAAAAGAATTGTACTATGAGCAGTCTCAAGGAGAATATTTTAAATTGTCTGAAAGATTTAAAAGGCGGTGGTAAGTTTGTAAGTGCGCATACAACCGGCTTTCAGTTTCCTGGGCTGGAGATACGCGGCATAGGCGAAATTGCTTACCCTATAAATCAACTGCAAGCCAAAGCCCTGATAAAAGTGGCCCAAAAAGCCGCTTTTGGAAAAGGAA
Organism: Ferruginibacter sp.; assembly: GCA_039916545.1. Classification (GTDB taxonomy): domain Bacteria; phylum Bacteroidota; class Bacteroidia; order Chitinophagales; family Chitinophagaceae; genus Ferruginibacter. The sequence goes on along the minus strand of JBDSLD010000138.1, from coordinate 15,652 downwards.
GCGAAACCATCCTGGACAAAACTGTAAGAAGTGCCTGGGAAATAGATGCCAGCGAACTTATTTTTAATGGTCCTCGCTGGACTGATTTTTTGGATAAAATTATAAAGAAAATCAAGCCGGACCTGGGCCTGGAAGATTACAACATATCAGCACATCTTTATAAAATGCTTATTTACGAAAAGGGCGATTTTTTTCTTACACATAAAGATTCTGAAAAAGAGAAAGGGATGTTTGGTACACTCGTAATTGGCTTGCCTTCCAATTATGCCGGAGGAGAGTTGGTAGTAAGATTCGGGGGAGTAGAAGAAGTGATAGATTTTGCCGAAGCTGCAGGCGATTATAAAATTAGCTACGCAGCTTTTTACGCCGACTGCGATCATGAAATAATACCATTGACATTGGGGTACAGAATTTGCCTTGTGTACAATCTTGTGCAGCAAAAATCCCCGAAAAAAATTCAGTTGATATCCATTGAGACTTATGTCGAACAACTGGCGGAGCTATTCACCAAAGAGCAACAGCGCGGTAACATTAAACCGCATATTGTGCTGTTAGGACATCAGTATACGCCCGAAAATTTTTCCATGGACGGTCTGAAACTTAATGACCGGCCAAAAGCGGAAGTCTTGTTGAGGGCGGCAAAAAAAGCGGGGTGTTATGCAAAGATGTGTTTGGTAACATCTTACATCGAAGGGGCGCCGGCAGAGTCAGGCGGATATGGCTATGACGATGATGATCCGGACGAAGATGCGGAAATCGACGAAGTGTACGATGAGTCGGTATACATTGAACATTGGCTGGAAAATAATCTTCCCAGGTTAAGCAACGTGAGTTTTGAGGAAAATGACCTTATTACCTCGTTTGCCTTAAATGATGATGAACCTATAATAAAAGAGTCAACAGGCTATATGGGAAACTATGGCCCTGACGTGATGCACTGGTATCATTATGGTGCGGTAATGATATGGTCGCGGGAAATAAATGCGCAATTACTCATACAGCAAAGCACAGTGAGTAAATTGGAATGGATTGGATATTTTGATAAAAATCCCGCGCACTTAGGTGATAGCGAGATAGCAGCCGCAGAGCTCATATTATCGACAGGATTAACCGATACTGAAAAAGGAGAAAATGCGAATTTTAATGTAATCGCTGATTGGATAATCACCAGAAAAGATGAAACATTTTTTTTGAATTTGAATCAGCGGCTTTGTCAATTTTATTTTATTAAGATCGATGTCAATTACTGGTTAGAACTTGCCAACTTTTTTTCTGTTGAAACCTTCAATAAAATATTCGGGCGGGTTACACAGGACATCAGCCTGCAGGTTATGCAGCATTTGCTCGCTGTGATCCGGGCATTTCTCACCACCGGAAAACTCGATCACATCGTGATCCCGCAAATACATAAGCTGCCGCATTATTTCTCTACCTTACCCAGGAGCACCGGCAAAAAAGGATCTCCGGCAACCAGTGCCGCTTTGGATCATTTGTTTTGCATAGAAAAAAAGATGCCTCAGGATGAAGTATGGGTTAACCAAATAGCTGAAATACTTACGGGAAGTCAGGAGCAAAATTATATCAACCATGTGCTCGTACCGCAATTGCTTGCACAAACCGGCAGAACTCAGCTTACTCATAAAATACTGGTTGGTTGCAAGCAATATTTGCAGGAACGGGTTAATAATAAACCGCAGTCACCTGCCGATTGGAGCAGGCAAATGCCTGCCACCGACAACTACAAAAAACAATGGGAAGTATTGAAATTATTTTTGGAATCGCCAGACCAAAGAGTGTTTGATTACCGTAAAAATCAATTTGAAAGAGATGCGTTGGAAAGTATCATTTTTAACGTGGTGATTGACTTAAAAACGGAAACCATCAAAAAAGGCTCGCCCCATACTCTCAGGATCACAAAAACGCAGGCGGCATACCAAAAGGAAATGAAAAGATGGAATGAGGAATTTGAGCTTTTAAATAAAATAATTCAGAAGATAGAAGGGTAGGGCGGATAATAGCCTTTTACTATTACAAATAAAATTAACGACAAGAAATTTTGCAGTGGTTCCCATTATTTTCCCTCGTTATGATTTTGACGGGTTGCGTTAGGCAGATTTGTTGTACTACCGTTGAAGGAGGTACGGAAAAAGCAACAGCGGGTTGAAATATTACCTAAAGAAAATGAAATGCTTAAAGCACAGTTTTCGAAAATAGACGTGGCGTTATCCATTATAAAAACACAGAAAGTTGTTTTGGCAGATAAAAGGTGTCTGAATTAACGGTATAATTATTGAGTTCTTTGCCCGATTAATAAATAAGAGCGTAGCTTATGGACCTCCATTTTTTAAGTTTATTAACTGAATGAAATGTCATCATTTATTTTGTAGTTGTAGCGCCCATTTTCTCACCAAGTTTTTCATATTCTATATCGTTGGGTTCCCATAATTCTATTTTGTTGCCTTCAATGTCGATGATGTGGACAAACTTACCGTATTCAGCCTTTTCAATTTTATCTGACAGTGTTACCTTTTCTTTTTTAAGCTCATCAACCAGCCCTTCTAAATTATCTACCCGATAGTTGATCATAAAGTCTTTGGTGGAGGGTTCGAAGTATTTCGTTGTTTCGGAAAATGGGCTCCACTGGGTGAATCCTTTTTTTGTTGTGTCTGAGCCTTGCCGCCATTCAAAAACCGCCCCGTACTGGTTCGTATTTAAACCAAGGTGAATCTTGTACCATTCTCTCATTTTTTTAGGATCCTTGCATTTGAAAAATATGCCACCAATACCCGTGGCTCTTTTTAGCGGCACCTGTTCATCTGTAATTTTAGTAATGAGCGACTTGAAAGCAAATCCAATTCCGAATGTTGCGACAAGTGTGCAAGTGATCAATATTTTCTTTTTCATTTGTTACGATTAAAGATTACAAAATATGGATTTGCAATTACCAGGATAAGGGCTGAGTTTTTATTTAGCGGTCCTGGTATCAACAAGGTAAGGACTCAATGGTATCCCGGAACTGTTCATAAAAGCACTGGTCACTAACAACTGGTGGTGCATGCCTGGTTGCAACGACTTTATTTCAAAGCTATAGGATAGCCCGTCCTCGGAAAACCGATTCTTTTTTCCAGCCAAATTACATTTTTATCTCCCAATGGCCGGCGCAATTTGTATTGCCGTCCCTGTCAGTACCAGGTGACGCAGTTGTTGGATTTGAAAGGTAGTAATTGTTGCCGGACATGTCATTTACCGAACCTGCATCGAAGGGATAAAATGCGATTATTCCGCTATGCAGGTGAATGGAAATGCAGTCAGTATTGTTGTCGGTTGGTTTGCTGCAGCTATTAATTACCAGGCCCACTAACATGACTGAGAGGTTCTGGCAAAACACTTTTCTCATATCAAAAACTTTATTGAATATAAAAATTATTCCTGAGTTTTCCTGGGAAAAGAAAATGGGTATTAGTTAGCAACTGTTTTTGATGGTGTATTACTATTTGAAATGAAATATCAAAGGGAAAATGAAAGTCACGATAATTGTCCATATCACGTAGATTGGAAGAAACCTTGAAATTGAATTTTCTACTTCACCAATTGAAGTTTTTTTCGAAACATGCTTAAAAAGCCGGAAAGTTACCAGGCAAAGATTTATCAACATCAATATATTTGCTCCTAATACTGCTAACCGGTTCGGAGTAATTCCCCAGGTTGAAATTCTAAACAGGATGGCAGAAAGCGCAATGCCGTTTACAATGATGGTGACTATAGATAGGGCAAGCAGGATAAAATTACCTGCCTGGTTTTCGCTCTTTTTTGACGACTCCGCAATTGAAAATAGAATAATCGCCATAACGCCGGCCAGGAGTGCATTAAATGCCATTAAAAATTCTCTGTCACTGTATGGGTCTTTTCCGGAAAAAGCAATGGCGACCAGGTAAACAACCAGCATAATCAAAACCAGCGGACTAAATATCTTTGCGATAACAGGCGAGACTTTATTAACCAGTTGTGGATTTGTTTGTGTGATGTAAGTGCCCACTATTGGCAATGCAGCTAACCCGAATATGGCAACATAGTCAAAATAAAACCGTTCAATACTGAAGCCTATAACAGAAAAAAGCCCCAACGTAATTCCTGTGAGAATACCTCCGGCAATCATGAGCAGGGTGGTCATTATTACTAAGTCGCCATTATATCTTAAAAAGTCAAGTCTTTTATAATTACCACTTGCCTTTTCGTCAACAAACGAAAACCCTAAAACCGCCCACAAGAAAATTGGCAAGTGAATGCAGGCCAACAATAAAGTGTCGCTTTTATTATTTGCGGGTAAAAGATTTATAAAGATGGAGGCAATTAAAAAAGCTATCGCTGTAAATGTTATTTTCTTTTTTGAGGAATGCTTTTTCCAGAAAAAATAAATTGTCAATAGAGGGAAAACTATAAAGGCAATGTTTCTTTGATAAAAAAAATCCATATCGATGTTAAGTAATACTTGAAGCTTGGCAATTGCGCCCGCTGTAAACGCAGCAATTATTACAAAGGTTAATTCTTTACGGGACCCCCAGGATATTTCGGAACTTTCATAATTCAGTCTTTCTTTCCAGTAGTCTGCCAATTTGTTATCGGTTAGTTCAGGGTAAAGTAAATTGAACGCTGTTTTAAAAGCTGCCTTATTTTCCCGGTACAATTTCTCCAGTAGTTTTGGATTTTCGATTTTCATTAGTAGTTCAAGCTTGTTCATTATATTTTAATATTATTGGTTAGCAGGTTTCAAACAATTATATAGTTTGGATTATTTAAAAGTACTTTGAAATACAAAGTAAATTAAATAATTGAAATATAAAAGAAAAAATTTCAAAAGTATTGAAATGGGATTTAGACGGGAAAAATGGCACAAGAAAAGCTTACAGGTAGATAATGAATTCCCGGATGAAATTAAATGTTGGAGTAATCAAATCCGTATCGCGCCAATGGACAGAAGTAAACGCATTGCACATTACCTCAAGCCTGTATCAACAGTTAAACAGGCTGTGTTTAATTTACGGATTGTCGCACCCGCTTGACCCGGCGATAATTGTGCGCATTGTGGTATTACTTAATATATTTGTGTTAGCTGATATTCAAAACAGTATTTGATATGAATATATTATCATTACTAACCCCGGAAGAAGTCTCTAAAGCAGGTAAGCTTTCACCGGAAGTAATTTGTGGTATGTTTGAAAGCAAAGAACCTGACCCGGCGTTTTTCAGGGAAAACAAAATATTTGTTGACTTCATGCATTACATAATTGAAACCAAAGGAAATGAACTACCCTCTTTAAATGAAGCTGCAAAGGATCAAAAAAATGGTTATTTATATCTTGTAGATTTCAGAACTCCGGAAGGAATTATGGGTAATGTTCCTCCCGAAGATATTATCGGAGCCTTTACGGTTGAAAATGGTGAAATAGTTCAAAATTCTTATCAACAAAATACAGCACATAAAATTTATACAAAAAATGGATTAGTAAAATTACCTCCCGGACTTCATGAACTTTTTATTGAAGCGCTCATAAAAATAAACAGCAGCTAAAAACAATAGACTTCTATTAAAATAAAATTCTGGCAAAAGCACCAGCCAACAAAACCTTCCGTGAAAATTTTTAGTATCATATTATTTCTATTATTCCCGGATGTTTTATTTTCACAAACTGATTCAAAGCAGGATGCGGCTATATTTTATTTACAGCAAAATGATACTAGGCTGAATACGGTATCACCCCCGCAGGGTTTTACTGTCTATTACAATTGTGACTCTTTGCTTTTTATGAAAGGTATCTTTAAAGACACCATTAAAATATGGACCTCTTCCGGCGATTGGTATGTTGATCTTGAACAGTTTAAAAAAATCAGGACGAGTGAAATGTTTGGTGTGACTCAATTTGTCAAAGATATTGACGATGATGGACGGCTGCTTGTTTCAACTTATCACCAGACTAAATTTATTTTTCACAACGATTCACTTTTTGAAATTGAAAATTCAAATCCTACTCCATTGGAACCGGTTGAAAAACTTTTTGGATTATTTTTTCAGAAAAAAATTAGCGAAGAAACATTCAGTAATCGAATTGATAGTCTACATAAAATTGAAGAAGCCCAGGCTATTTATAAACCTAAATTAATCTTTGCAAATAAATTATTTAAGAAAAAAGGAACCAAGGTGAAACTTTCTAAAAAATTAAATTTTCAGCAGGATATTATTGAATTGGAAGACAGTTGGCAAAAAAATGGTAAAAATTGTTATGTTGTGAGAATAAATAATAAATTGGAAAGCGGAGAAAAGACCAGTTATGCCTTTGCTTTTAATGAAGATTTTCACTTTATTTTTTGGGAGGATTGTAAAGCCAATTAGATCAGATAAACTGTTGCCAGTAATGCAGGCAAGTACAATTGATTACGTATGTATCGAAGCAAAATAATTATGCTGTTTATCAGCATGTCGATTGGCCAGGCTGCCTTTGCTCAAAACAAAAAAGGTAAGCTGGAAGAAATGATGCAGGCATATCATAATTATAATATGTTTGACGGGGCAGTATTGGTAGCTGAGAATGGAAAAATTATTTATGAAGATGCATTTGGCCTGGCCAACAGGGAGTGGAACATTCCTAACAGAACCGATACGAAGTTTATGATTGGTTCTGTCTCAAAACCTTTAACGGCAGCACTGGTCCTGATACAGGTCCAAAAAGGTTTGTTACGACTGGATAAAAAAATTGAAGATTACCTACCCGAATTTAAAAGTAAACCGGCGGCCCTGGTTACAATACGGCAGTTGCTTAACCATACTTCCGGCATAGCCAATTATGAAATTATCAACAATTTTTTTCCAAGGATAAGCCGCCAGCATTTTACGAGGGAAGAATACGTCAAAATATTTATCGACTCTGCGCTCGTATTTCAACCAGGCACCGGGTACGCTTACAGTAGTTGGGGATACTTTACGTTGGGTTATATCATGGAGAAAGTAACCAATAAATCTTATGCTCAGTTAATGTCAGATGATATTTTCAAAAAGATAAAAATGAATAATTCAGGCTCTTATTTCCACACGCAAATTGTGCCCGGGCGGGCAACAGGGTACGACTATAGTTTTGGTGGATATGCTTCGGCTGATTTCAGGGACCAGTCGAATACGATGGGCACGGGCGACATTTATTCAACGGTAGAAGATCTTTTTAAATTCCATATGGCGTTAGCAAATAACAGGTTACTAAATAAAGAACTGACAGCCGAAATGTTTGCACCCGGCATGGCGCCGGCGCAATATGGATATGGATGGTTTAATAAACAATTCAAGTACACAGGCACAGATAGTGTTGCTTCAAATTTTCACCTGGGAATGACGGATGGATTTATTTCTTTTATCCGAAGAATTCCCTTAACAAAAAGTTTGGTAGTTATACTTTGTAACAGTTCCCCAACTGATTTCTTTGGCATAACAAATAACCTGTACAAAGTATTGTACGATCAACCTGTTGTTTTGAAACAACCTGTACACAAACAAATGGAAATCTATATCGAAAGATCAGGGGTGGATAAGGCGCTTATTGAATATAAAAAAATGAAGATCGATTCTGCACATTATTATATCGACTGGATATCCATGAATTTTATCGCGCAGCAATTATTAACATTAAAAAGATATGAAGATGCAAAGCTGATCGCTGAAAATAATGTTGCTGAATTTCCTGGTAAAGATTTAATAATGGTGACGATGGGCAATATTTACCTTGCCCTAAATAACAAAGCAGCTGCTATCCGGTTTTATAAAAAAGCGCTGGAAATAGCACCTGGTTATGAAGAAGCGAAAAGCAGGTTAAAAGAGTTAGAAGGTAAGTAGGAAAAAGCAATTTGGCCAAAAAAAATACCAGTACGGTGCTTAACGCCAATGACTCCCGACAACTTTTTTTACCGGTCTGTTCCTGCAGCATTTTAAATCTTTCACTAACTGTTAAATTGCCGGAGATGATGGTCTGAATGTTTATAAACAAAATATCCGACTTCTTTCTTTGACATTTTACCGAAAAACCAATGTTCGAAGTCGTGGTTTGAAAACCGTGCATATTCATCGATCAGGGATATCCACTTTATTTTTTCGGATAACAAATCGCCACTCTTTTCTTTTATTTTAAAGTCAGCGCCTGTAGGTGCATTCCGGCCAAGCGGTCTATCATCTTTCATTAAATTTTTCAAGCCTATTTTACCGAATAAACGGCCAAGAAATACGCGCTTGTACTTTTTCTTTCCCAGGTACATTTCCTCGCACAGGGTACAATGTTTCAACATCTGGTACACGTTCATTTTACCCCATTGCGCGGCGCTGTTTTCATTGAGAGCGTCAATCCTGCTGATCAGTTCATCTCTTGTCGTTTTGTCAAATACTGTTTTCATATTGGAAACAAATCTATTGATTTTCTTTACTATTGATACTGGGCAAAAACGACAAAATAAGGGATTGATCACGACAAGTAAAAATAGGTCGCATCGTTTGCGAATGGTTTATTTTGCCAGGTTTAGCTTGCTATCATATTTCCAAAGACGTATTTTATAATCCCGGAAAGATCCGGTTGTTAATCATTAACCCAACTTCTTAATTTTTATATTTTTGAAGTAAATAGGTGCGCCGGCATGCTTGCCCTGGAAGCCGATATAGCCATGCAAAGGAAGCGTTGCCATAGGATTGCTTAGCCAGGAAGGTACCTCTGACCCATCCGGATTTGTTTTGGCGGAGCTAAACAAACTCATATCGCATTGGTTAACCAGGTCGCCGTTTAGCACGATCCATATTTTTCTTCCCCGGCAGGTAATGGTAAAATGGTTCCATTCTCCCGCTTTTTTTAATTTTTTATTGGTTGCTGCCTGGTGGCCAAATACAGCGCCACACTGCCAGGTAGGTGATACGTTACTCCATTGTTTTGAGTAATCGTCGGCAATTTGTATCTCTACAGAGTGAGGTATCCAGTCCACGATATCTGTCGCATGAACGATCACGCCACTATTGGTGCCATCGGCATTTTTAAAATCGAGGTCGACCACGAAATCATTATACTGATCCTTGCTCCAGATCGCTTCATCTTTTGTAGCGGTAAGCACGCCATTGGAATCACTCCACACACCTGCAGGAAAGACCCCATTGGTGAGCCCCTTATTAAAAACATCTTCCCAGCCTTTTTCCGAAGTATTCGGATGGATATAAGCGGTGTCCTGGGCAATAGATTGTAAGCCGGTGATCAAAAGTAAAAAAGTAAAAAAGCTGAAAATTTTCATATAATTATTTTTAGGTTGAATGGATAAATATTATACGCAAACAGGAAGCAGTACACAGGTCAAAAATACAGGTAATTTATTTCGTAAATCCCGCAATGCTAAAGTTGTGATTTATTCTTTTTTGCCATTAAAATTATACATTTACTTCATGAACCTATATCGTGTATCTATCACAGCCGGCAGGATTTTTTTAATTTACTGTTTTTACTCTTCTATTTATTTATCAGCGGCGGCCCAAAATAAAATGGATAAAAAAACGCCGCAAGCCATTATGATCCCGGCGGAGAAATTTCTTTTTAATTCCTTTGTCGATTGCAATATGGCAACGGTTTGGGTAGGGGATACGTTCCGGATCTTTCCGGGTAAATACGGGGAAGATCCTTTGTGGGGAGATGCACATGAATTGAAATTTGCCAGCGGAAAAACGGTCGATGAAACCTTTCGCCGAAGTGCAACTGAATTTACAGAACCAGTAATGCCACTAAATGCGCCTGTTGGTAAGCCCGGCCTGCACGGGGCCGTATGGTTTGAAACATTGTTCCAGGACAGGTCCGATAAAACCGGTAAAAATATATTCGCGTTGTACCACAATGAAAACTATCCATCCACTTTACCATACGACTCATCTACGGGTACTGGCTATGCTGATGTAAATTGGCCCGAGGGTTTAAAAGGCCCGGCGACCAAAACTGCAGTTTGCCGTATCGGAATTATGAAATCAAGTGATGCCGGAAGAAGCTGGACCGATAATGGGATACTGTTGGAGGACCACCAGCCAAGACTTATTTTACGGCCACATAATACCGGGATCAATTTTGCCGGTGGTGTCGGCGATCCTTCAGCGGTGGCCAATGGCGCATATTTATACGTCTTTTATGGCGAATACGGCTACCCGGGTAAATACGATGTGGCTGCTTATGATACTGCTGTTGAGTGGAGCGGTCAATGTATCAGTATCGCGCGGGTGCCCCTGGCCGACCTGGGCAGTCCAACCGGTAAAGCAAAGCGATGGGATGGGAGCGGATTCAATGCACCGGCAGATGGTATTGGGCAACCTGTAAAGTCAATACAGGTGCCGCTTAATGCTGGTGGCGGGCCTGCTTCTTCTCCCACCGGGAAATACTATTGGGGACCTTCAGTTAGTTGGAACAATTATTTAAAATGCTGGGTGATGCTGATGGCAAAAGCGGAAGGGCCTTCCTGGAAAGGGAACAGCATTTATATTTCTTTCAATACAAACGCGGATCTTGGCGCTGGCAGTAATTCACAGCAGTGGTCGGTGCCAAAATTGCTATTGAAAAAGCCAGGGCATACAATCTGGTATCCATCGCTACAGCCGCTGAATACGGATGTCGATAAAGCCAATAAATATACATCTGTTAACCTTGGACAAAAAGCCCGGTTATTTTTTAAAGACATGTACGACGACAAGAGCCCCTATATTTCTGAATATATCATTGAGTTTAAAAAACCGGGCGATAAATAATTATTGATGGCTGATATCCATCGGTTGTTTCCTGAAATACAGTTGCAACTGCCGGTAAAGCACAAGAAAATTATCCATCATCACAGCCAGTATCATCAGCGCAATAGCCAATAGCTTTTTTACATCCATGCCGGGAACTGATCTTTGAGAAAGGATCAAAAGACCTGCCAGCACTGCCAATCCAAAAGCAATGAAATTTTTTCGGCGGATTGCTACAATAAGTAATTTTGTAAGGGTAAATAAAAAAAGTACCAGCGAAACCGGCAGGAACCAGCGCTGGTAAGAAATAACAATGCCCCAGGAACTTAACACGCTCATATAGGCGGCCCAGCAAAAGGCGCATTTCGGCACAAACAATACCAGCACACCGGTAAATAATTCCCATCCTTTACCTTTCAGGGAAGGCTTTGCAATGGTACATTCGTCTTTACATATGAGCTTCATAGTGTAAATATTTAATGAGTAGAATCTGGTGCCAGGAGTTTTAGCTTTTTATTAGTTTCATCAGGTGCCGGGATCCAGGCCATGCGTGTTCTAAACCCCGGCAAACTCTAAAATTTTATAGGCGAAGGGCTCCGGCCCTGTGTCTTCCCCGTTACTAACTCCATTACTAAAAAACAACCTATCTTAACAATTTTCAATAAGCCTTTTTTGATCTGTAAAACGTTCCAAAACAATCCTTAGCAAACAGCAGGGTATATTTAATAAGTAAATCGTAATAAGTAATCGTGCTTCGGTGACAAAGAAGACACAGCCCGGAGCCCTGCACCTATAAATTCAATGTAGAAATCAAGGGTTCAAACACTTGTGGGCTGAAGTCATGCGCTTGTAAAAGTTGGTAGTTTCCTAACATCTTAGCACGCGACATGCTATCTTTCCCATTTCCATATTCATTACCCAAACAGCCAATCAACCAGCGGACTGCACCAGGAAATTATCACCCAATTAGGCTGTCAACCTTACAATTAATGACAACAACTACCACCATTCATGGCAGCCTTAGCCGGCGACGGTGGTACATCGTTCGCTGGATTTTCATTAAAAAATCCAACCGGCTTTAGCAGAAACCCGATATACGCCGCAGGCATAACGGGATAATCTTCCGGGCGTGGTATATGCGTGTGCCCCATGGTGTACCAGAACACAATATCGGTATCACTGACCGGCCGGTCTTTTTGCGTCCATTTGATAAGGCCATCGCCGCCCTGGCTCTGGTTAGGATAATTTCCAGCGGCAAAATTTTCTTCTGTATCAAACGGTGTTACCCAAACATGATTTTCTACAAAACCTGCCCGCTTTCTCCAATATGCATTTTTTGACGCGTATGGAACGCAGTTATCACCCGCCATAAATTTATAACCGACCGGCTCCCCGACGTGGTTCTTTTTATTGTGGTTCACGATCTTCCAGTAGCGGGAACTCTCCAGCTTAAGGTTAGATCTTGCCTGCAACTCACTTTCAAGTAAAGTAGATTTTGCATAGAAAGCATTTTCAAAAGGGTTGTTCTCATCCAGTTCTTCGGAAACAATATTTACTTCATACACTGAATTGTCTTCTCCATCCAGGTCGAAATCGCAACGCACATTAAAGAAATGCTGGTGATTAGGCGCATATAAAGCGGGAGCAATCATATTGCCGTATTTCGGCTTTACACCGGGCGGGTAGGCGCCCATTGAAAGGATCCCTGTCAGTTTAATTTCCAGTTGGATATTACCGTCCTGGTACAAATACCAGAAAAAACCGTATTCGTAATTTTCAACGGTCGATACGCAGGAGATAACCAGCCGGCGCGAACGGCGTACTTCAGGCACGCCCAGCCTGCGGTCCGTATGTTTCCAAAGAATTCCATAGTCCTCTTCATGCATACAGATTGCGTTTTTTATGGTAAGCGGGTTTCCCTTGCTGTCTGTCATGTGCGCATCAAAATATTTGATGTAGCCGACGCAATCGCAACCCAGTTCAAGACTGTTGGCGCAGGTCCCCATGCCATATTCTCCCGAATCGAATGCATTTTTTCTTTTTTGGGTATCTGTAGGATCACCGTATGGCACCACCATTTCAGACAGGGAAGCGCGGTAAAGAATAGAGCGCTTTTCGCCATTGTCATTGTAAGTAAGCTGGTGAAGGGTAAGGCCCTCGCGGGGATTAAAGCCGATGACAAAGTTCCATTTCTGCCAGCTCACTTCAAAGCCTTTTACGGTAAAGCTAGGTCCTTCGGGTTGCATGATCTCCAGCGGCTTTATATCTTGCCGGAAGTTTTGCATGCGGTGCGCCGCATAGTTTCCCGGGTTGGGGGGTACCGCTACAAAATCATATTCTTCCACGCGGATCACGGTCATCGTATTCAGGTCAACCACCGGCCGCACACCCTCAATCGGGCGGGCATAACCATTATCTGTAGGATCGGTTCGCAGAAAACAAAGTGGACGGGCTAGGCGCGTCGTAGCTTCCTCTTCACTACCGTAATAACCAGCCGACCAGATATCTACCATTACCAGGTCAAAATCGGTGACGCCATATTTACGTACCGCTTCCTGGAACTCCTTGTTTTTTAAAACTGCTTGCTCACATTCTATCTGCTCATCTGATGACATGGTGGGTTGTACGCCAGGAATATGTTTCCAGGAAGTCACGGTTCCCTGGTCGATAGATACGACTGCCTCATAGCATTCATTTTTTGTGTTGTCAAACAGCACAATAAAAGCATCCCTGGTTAACCCAGCCGGGTAATCTTTCACTTGTTTTTTTGAAGGTTCTTTGAGCGCGACGGAAATAAATCTTACACCTGTGCCAAGACTTTTAACTGTTCGAACTGTTTCCACAGCAATGCCGATTTCCGCCGGGCTGAGCGGTTGAAGAGGGTGGGTGATCTTTTTACTGATTAATGCGTCCATGATAGTTGATATTAATAGTTATATATGATTTTATTATATGCGTATGCCAGCTGTTATCTTGCAGAAATTTCTGGAAGATGCGAGGATAGTAAATTAAAATGGCAGGCTGGTTATGGGTACAGCGATTATAACCCTGGAAAATTTGAATGATTATATAACAAAGTAAAAATATATCCCGGAAGCTATAAAATTACCAATTCAAATGTAATATAATAAAAAATAAAATATATACATTTTTTTTATTAATATATGAAATTTCGGGCGAGGGTCAGGCTTAGCGCAGGTATGCTAAATTTTTAGTCTGCGAATTTTTTTTCGAAAAAGACGCTTTTAAGCCCATTCTAACCAAAAATTGGCATAAATGACCCAATTACACCACATTTAAGGCTTTTAAGCGAAAATTTTGAGTTGACGGCTGGGCGGGATTTTGTGCTGATAAGCAGTGGCAGTAACGTTTATCACAAGATTTTGCGATCAAATCATTCAAATTCTGCGAGTGAATTGATCTCAATTTGTTGTAAGGATTGGTACCGCCACAATAGTCAATACAATTATCCATGCACATTAAACAAATATAGAGAATGTTAAAAAAGTATAATTAATAGTCGAATTATTAAAATTTTCGGTTTTTACAAATGTCTATTTTTGGTTCTAACAAATTAACTACTTATTATGAAAAATTACTTTATCGTTAGTTTGACCATGATTTTGCTGCTATTAACTAATTCTTTTCCCCTTCTTCTTTCCGCTCAAAATACCCAACCGGTTAAGCTAGTAACCGGCCAGGTTACTGATGCCGGAGGAGCACCGTTACCTGGTGTAAACATCTCGGTTAAAGGGACCAACAGGGGAACAGTTTCTGACCAATCCGGCAAATACCAGGTCAATGTCAGCGACGGAAACATGCTGGTCTTTTCCTTTGTAAATTACTCCCCCACGGAGATAACCGTGCAGGGCCAGGCAACTATTGATGTGAAGCTGACTCCTGAAGTAAATTCTTTAAGCGATGTAGTGGTGGTGGGCTATGGCACGCAAAAGAAAGTCAATGTGATAGGGTCGGTTGTAACAGTGGGCAGTAAAGAACTAACCGCCTCACCTGTATCCTCCATCTCCAATGCCATTGCCGGCCGGCTTCCGGGAGCAGTAGTTCAGCAATCGAACGGTGAACCCGGTAAAGACGGCGCTACCATCCTTATCCGTGGTATGGCAACTTTGGGAAACAACGAACCGCTGGTTGTGATCGATGGTATTTTGGGCAGGGACCTCAACTCGATCAATGCCAATGATGTGGAAAGCATCAGCATATTGAAAGATGCGTCGGCTGCGATCTATGGCGCCCGCGCTGCAAATGGTGTTATCCTGGTAACTACCAAACGTGGTAAAGAAGGCGCCGCGGTTACCGTCAATTATAATTTCTACCAGGGTTTCCTGGCGCCCACTGCATTACCCAGGATGGCAGATGCCGTTACCTATGCACAGATGATCCGCGAGATGCAACAGTACAATGGTGTAGCGGAAGCCAATATGAAATTTTCTGTGGCTGATATCGAAAAGTATAAGTCAGGTGCTTCTCCGTGGACGCATCCAAATACAGACTGGCTCGGCACTTCCTTTGATAAACACAGCCAGACCAGTAGTCATTATGTGTCTGTCAATGGTGGAAGCAAATCCGTGAATTACTATATTTCTTTCGGCACACAGCATGATGGCGGTATCTTTAAAAATTCTTCCACTTCCTTCAGCCGCTTCAACGTAAAAGCAGCGGTTGATGCAAAAGTGAATGAATACCTCACACTGGGATTGGATATTACCGGCATCCAGGAAAGCAGGCTGTATCCTTCAGTTGATGCAGGTTTTAACCTGGATGGCGCCATCAAGAGCCTTCCGACATCGCCCGCTTATTATCCAAATGGCCTTCCCGGTCCTGATATCGCCTACGGACAAAATCCGGTAGTTACCGTTACGGACC
>JBDSLD010000137.1:0-20010 GCA_039916545.1 Ferruginibacter sp. | reverse complement strand
CACCAGTGGGGCAGGTATCAATGCAAAGCTGGGTATTATTTACAAACCGACCGAGCATGTGCGGTTGGGTTTTGCGCTGCATACTCCTACGTACATGGTTAGTTTGAAGGATAAAAGGACCGCTTCTTTATCGGCTAACACAGAAAATTACGAAGGTCAGCGGGAAGCATCCTCTCTTATCTTCACCAATGACCAACCAGGTGAAAGTAAATACAGCATGCTGACTCCATTGAAAGTATTGGTTAGCGGTAGTTATGTATTTAGTTCCATTGAAGACGTAAGAAAACAAAAAGGATTTATCACGGCGGATATAGAATATGTCAATCACAAGGGATCTAATTTTTACAGCGCCAACGAGGCTCCGACACAAGAAGAAAAATCATATTACAAATCACTAAACAGTGTTATAAAAGATCAATACAAAGGCAATTTTAATTTTCGCCTGGGTGGTGAATTGAAATTCAATACCATCATGGGCAGGTTAGGATTTGCCTACTATACCAATCCATACAAGGATTCCGAATTAAAGGCTAACCGGATGCTGGTAAGTGGTGGTTTGGGATACCGGAACAAAGGCTTTTTTATTGACCTTACCTATGTATATTCCATCAATAAAGATGTCAATTTTCCGTATCGCCTGGAAGACAGGGCAAACACATACGCGAGCATCAATGACCAGCGGGGAAATATTATTGCGAGTGTAGGTTTTAAGTTTTAATTGAATGAATTGAGACCTTACTCCCCGCCCTCGCCAAAGGCAGAGGTTGCCGGACTCTGTGAACGTAAATAGCTTTTAAATAATTGTGACTTCTATAGAAAAGTAAAGGACTTTTAATAACCTTAATTTTCATACTTTATATCTTTATCCCCGGTGATTATCAAAAATGACCAAGACCTGCATCATTGTTATGGGCGCTACGGCGGTTGGCAAAACAGCTTTGGGGGTAGACCTCGCCAAACACTTTTCAACCCAAATTATTTCTGCAGATAGCCGGCAGTGCTTTAAAGAATTAAACATTGGTGTTGCCAGGCCTGCTCCCGAAGAACTGCAGTCTGTTCACCATTATTTTATCGATTCTCACTCTATTCATGAAACTATGAATGCCGGCATATTTGAAAAATATGCGTTGGAAAAAGCAGGTGAAATTTTCGCTTCGCGGGATATTGCAGTAATGGTTGGCGGCACCGGATTATACATAAAAACTTTTTGTGAAGGCATCGATGAAGTGCCGACTATTTTGCATGGCATTAGAGAGAAGGTTATAGCAGGCTATGAACTTGGCGGACTTGCCTGGCTTCAACAGGAAGTTCAACAAAAAGATCCCATATATTTTTCAAGCGGCGAAATTAAAAACCCCCAACGCTTAATGAGGGCGCTGGAAGTGTTCGAATCTACCGGAAGATCCATTGTAGAATTTCAAATCCAAAAAAAGGCGACCAGGGATTTTAATATCATCAAAATCGGGCTCGAATTGCCGCGGGAAGAATTGTATCTGCGGATTAACCAACGCGTAGATGCCATGATTAAAAACGGACTCGTGGATGAAGTAAAAGAACTCCAACCATTTCAAGAACTGAATGCGCTTCAAACAGTAGGCTACAAGGAATTATTCGATCATCTTACGGGCAGAATCTCTTTGGCGGAAGCTGTGGGAGCAATTAAAATAAATACCCGGCACTATGCGAAACGACAGATGACCTGGTTTAAAAAAGATGCCGGGGTGAAATGGAGCAAGCCGGATCTGCAATCAATTATTCAACTCGTTGATGAAGGCTACCCCGGCTTTTCCTGATTATTATCGCTTAAATTAAAACTCTTCTGCTGTTTCCTCTCCCGGTGTGTCTTCACCGGTTTCGGTGGCGTTACCATCTTCATCTTCTTCACTGAATCCTTCCAGCATGGCGGCGGCATTCAGATCATACTTTTCCTCTACTTCAGCAAGGCGGCTGTCGATAAGGCCTTTAGTGCCGTATTGTGATGGGGCGATACCTTCTGTGCGGATAAATGTCGGATAAGTTATTTTTTTATTTTCTTCCTTATCCACGTTGATCAGTTCCACCATAAATGTCCATAATTTATTAAAATCATAGACATAAATAAATTTCTGATTTGGATCTTTTATTTCTGACCCCATGGTTACATTGGCCATTATCAGCGGATCAACCTTGTATGTTTTATCGTCGTATTTCTCCAGCGAAATTTCCCTGCCCCTCAACCAATTATCATTGCTGCGATAAAAAGTAGCCTTGTGTTTGCTATCAAACTCGTAACTTTTTAAGATACAATAATGAAGATCCGCGAAGTTCTGGGTATGCTTAATCACCACATCCCTGTAGATACTTTCATCATCTTCCCAATAAACCCTGAAACGTAAAATTGCCATACTACGAAATTAGTAATTATTAATTGATATACGGGCTAATTGATCATCTGCCAATAAAATTTATACAGATGCGATAACCATAATTATTCGTCTTTAATATGAATTATCATGCAGAAATCAGCTGTTGATTATTAACCCCAGTTCCGCCGCTTTTTTAAACATAAAATCCTCTGCCGCCTCAAAATTATTAGGTATGTGGCCATCTAAAATAGCCTCGCGGATAGCATTTTTTAATTCACCAATAACACGCCCAGGAGGGAGGCTAAATTTTTCCATGATCATTTCCCCTGTAATGGGCGGCTGCCAGTTCCGCAACTGGTCGCTTGCCTCTACTTCCGCGCAACGTTGTCTTACCATTTCAAAGTTTTCCAGGTACCGTTTTACCTTCTGTTTGTTCTTGGAAGTAATATCCGCATTACACAGCATCATCAACGAATCAAAATCTTCCCCGGCATCAAACAATAACCTGCGAATCGCAGAATCTGTAATGTTCTCTTTGGTTAGACTTATCGGCCGCAAATGCAGTTCTACCATCTTACGAACGAACCGCATTTTCTCATTCTGTGGCAATTTCAACTGGGCAAATATCTTTGGTACCATCCTTCCTCCTACCACCTCATGCCCATGAAAGGTCCAGCCATGACCAGCTTCAAATTTTTTTGTAGCAGGCTTGGCGATGTCGTGAAGTACAGCGGCCCAGCGCAACCAAAGGTCATCCGTATGCATGGCTATATTGTCTACTACCTGTAGCGTGTGGTAAAAATTATCTTTATGCCCCATCCCATCAATATATTCCGCCCCGGCAAGATCAACCATCTGCGGAAAAATAATTTTCAATAACCCGGCTTTGTACAGGAGGTCAAACCCGACAGAAGGCTTTTTACATAAGAGTATCTTGTTCAGTTCATCGGCAATGCGTTCGCGGCTCACTATCTTTATACGGCCCGCATTTTCGGCAATGGCTGTGAAAGTTTTTTCATCAATCGTATAATTTAATTGCGCCGCAAAACGAATACCCCGCATCATCCTCAATGGATCATCACTGAACGTTATGTTAGGATCCAGGGGCGTTTTCAACAACTTATTGTCTATATCAACTATGCCGTTAAACGGATCTACCAGCTGCCCATAATCAACCTGGTTAAGGCTCACCGCCATAGCATTAATGGTAAAGTCCCTCCTATCCTGGTCATCTTCCAGCGTACCAGTTTCAACAAGCGGTTTGCGGCTGTCGTAAGAATAACTTTCTTTCCTGGCTCCTACAAATTCGACGTCCAGCCCGGCAACATTTATATGCGCCGTTCCAAAATTTTTAAAAAAACTAACGAAAGGTGCAGGAGAAAATTTAGCAGCAACAGCGTGCGCCAACGAAATTCCATCCCCGATGCAAACAATATCCATATCTTTAGTTGGCCTGCCAATGATCTTATCCCGGACGAATCCACCGATCAGGAAGCAGGGCACTTGCAGGGATTCGGCAGACTCCGCGATCTTCGTTAATATTATCAGCTCGTCATCGGTGCAATCAATATACATAACCCGCAAAAATAAGATAAAACTGATATATGGAGTTGGGCTACCGCAAGGAGTCGATTTCAGAAGACATAAAACGCGGCCGCTTCCCTTTCGGCACCAATGTTGCCACTATACACATCCACCCAAAATAAATGACCTATACCGGACGTTTTGACATTTTGGCTTTATATTGAAATTTATGAATAATAATTTTTATTTCCAGGGAACTGAAGAAGAAATGGAGTTTATGCCAATCATCCCACTTAATGAAGATGATAGTGAAGATGCAGACGCACCGCCTATTCCAAACGAATTACCTCTTTTACCTTTACGCAATACCGTTCTCTTTCCGGGGGTAGTTTTACCCATTACTGTCGGCAGGGATAAGAGCATAAAAGCAGTAAGCGATGCTTACAAGGCTGACAAATTGATCGGGGTGATAGCGCAAAAAGACAGTGCAGTGGAAGAACCTACTGTAAGCGACCTTGAAGAAATAGGTACAGTGGCAAAAATTGCCAAGCTTATCAAAATGCCTGATGGCGGCACCACTATCATTATACAAGGAAAAAAGCGCTTTAAAATAGATGAAATTACCAGTGAGGATCCTTATTTTAAAGCAAAGATCCAGACGCTTGAAGAAGAAGTGCTTAAGAATGACGATGATTTTAACGCCATGGTTGGGGGGATAAAAGACCTTGCCGGCCAGATCGTTCAAATCTCTCCTAACCTTCCCAGCGAGGCTGCAATTATTTTAAAGAATATTGAAAACCCGGCTTTCCTCATTCATTTTGTTAGCAGTAATTTAAATAGTGATATAAAAGATAAACAACGCCTGCTGGTTATCAATAACATTAAGGCGAGGGCCGAGTTACTGATGAACCTGATGCAAACCGAACTGCAATACACGGAACTTAAAAATAAGGTCACTAATAAGACACGCGCCGAGCTTGACAAGCAGCAAAGAGAATATTTCCTGCAACAGCAAATGAAAGCCATCAAGGAAGAATTGGGTGGTGACAATGTAGCTGAAGTAAAGGAAATGCTGAAAAAAGCAGAGGGTAAAAAATGGCCGAAAGCTGCTAAAGAAATGTTTCACAAAGGGGCGGAGAAACTGGAAAGGATGCATCCCACCACACCTGATTATTCGGTTGTATATAATCACCTCGACCTGATGCTCGATCTGCCATGGGAAGATTATACACCTGATTCGTATGATCTTAAAAAAGCTAAAAAGATACTCGATCACGATCATTATGGTATGCATAAAATAAAAGAACGGATCTTAGAATACCTCGCAGTTTTAAAATTGAAGGGCGATATGAAGAGCCCGATCCTTTGTTTTGTGGGCCCTCCCGGTATCGGTAAAACCAGCCTTGGCAAAAGTATTGCCCATGCGATTGCCCGCAAATATGTACGGGTGAGCCTTGGCGGGTTGCATGATGAAAGTGAAATCCGAGGGCACCGCAAAACCTATATCGGCGCCATGCCCGGCAGGATCATACAATCAATCCGTAAGATAAAAAGCAGTAACCCGGTAATGATACTGGATGAGATTGACAAGGTTGGTAACGACCAGCGTGGCGATCCATCTTCTGCCTTGCTTGAAGTGTTGGATCCTGAACAGAATAATACTTTTTACGACAATTACCTGGAACAGGAATATGACCTGAGTAAGGTGCTTTTCATCGCGACAGCAAATAATATTAATAATATACAACCTGCATTAAGAGACCGGTTAGAAATAATTGACCTGAGCGGTTATGCGGTGGAAGAAAAGATCGAGATCGCGAAACAACATTTATTACCAAAGCAACAGGAAGCGCATGGCCTGAAAAATGTAACGGTAAAAGTAAGCGACAAGGTGCTGGAAAAAATAATTGAAGATTATACCAGGGAAAGTGGTGTAAGAGACCTTGACAGGCAGTTGGCAGGTGTAATGCGCAACCTTGCCAAACAATATGCTACAAAAAATAAATTGAAGCCAACCCTCACCCAGGTTGATGTGGAAAAGATACTGGGCAAGCCACGATTTAGTAACGAGATGTATAAGATTGCAAATATGGCGGGCGTTGCCGTCGGACTTGCGTGGACCTATGTAGGTGGTGATATTCTTTTTATCGAGATCAGTTTAAGCGAAGGTAAGGGCGAGTTGAAGATGACGGGCAACCTGGGAAATGTAATGAAAGAAAGCGCCACTACTGCTTATACCTGGCTTCAGGTCAATGCCAAGAAACTGGATATCGACCCGGAGATGTTCAATAAAAAAAATATCCATATCCATGTGCCTGAGGGGGCTACTCCCAAGGACGGTCCGAGTGCGGGTATCACTATGATGACCGCTTTGGCCAGTGCTTTCACCGGGAGGAAGATCAAACCGTATCTTGCCATGACCGGCGAAATAACGCTTCGTGGCCAGGTACTGCCGGTGGGTGGCATAAAAGAAAAAGTGCTTGCTGCAAAGCGGGCAGGATTAAAAGAAATAATTATGTGTTGGCAAAATGAAAAAGACGTGCTTGAAATCAATCCCCTATTTATCAAAGGCACAAAATTTCATTATGTAAAGACCATGCAACAGGTGATTGATATCGCGCTAACCTAAGCGTATATTTTCAAAAATAATTTATAGCAATCCGAGGCCGGGCAGTAAATACTCTTCGATAGATTTTAGCAACTTTGTTTAATTATTTGTCATTAACTAAATTTTTTAATTTATACAGCAAACCTTTCCCAACCAAATTGCGTATCTGTGATTGTATAGGTATCAACATGAATTCATGTTGGTTGTTTTAAGGGTTAAAGATATCCCCCTCCGGCTCTCCGGAGGGCGATTTTTTTTAGTGTAACCCATAAATAATATAAGGCTCCAAATAGAAGTGCCTGCTGATTTTCTCTGCTTCCATTATACCATTTCTTATAGGACTTCATGACCTGTGATTCATTCGAAGGTTATATAAATTTAAATCCACGCCATAAATCCGTTGGTGAATGTTCAATTTCTTATATTCATGATATGAAATATAAACTTCAATTACTGACCTGCTTATTTTTGTTTGCACTCCTGACAAGTTATTGCCAACCGGGTAAAAATCCTTCGATCAAAGGGAAATTATTTATAATTGGCGGAGGCGACCGTTCACCGAAATTAATGAAGACATTACTGACGACCGCGCAATTAAAAAAAGATGATTATGTAATTATTTTACCCATGTCAAGTGAAGAGCCCGATACGTCATTTTATTATATCCGGCAGGATTTTGAACAGGTTTGCAGCAACACGCTTGCTAACCTGAATTTTACCAAAGAAAAAATAAATGATAAAACCTGGCTGGATTCATTGCGAAAAGCCCGGTTGATATTTATTACTGGTGGCGACCAAAACCGGTTCATGAATATTGTTCTGCATACTCCCATACAGGAAGCCATATTTGAAGCTTTTCGCAATGGCGCCACTATTGCCGGCACCAGCGCAGGGGCGGCCATTATGAGTAAAAAAATGATCACGGGCAATGAATTTTCGGGCGACAGTGTACGTTCCGGATCATTTAAAAAAATACAATATCACCTGGTAGAAATAAAAGAAGGCCTGGGATTAATCGACAACGCAATAATTGATCAGCACTTCATCGCGAGAAGCCGCTATAACCGTTTGTTGTCCGTATTGGCACAGTTTCCCTCCTACCCTTGCATAGGCATTGATGAAGCGACAGCCATCATCGTATCAGGTAAACAAATAACAGTGGCAGGTGAAAGCCAGGTAATAACATTTAGCATATCTCAGCCAGTAAAAATATCTCCTGTCACAGGTAGCCTTGTAAAAATGCGGGATGTTCATTTGAACATACTGACTGCAGGTGATGTTTTTATGTTGAAATAATTTATTAAATTTATTTCAACGGACTTTTAACACATTCCTGCACTAATGATCATTTTTTAAAATCTATTCAAATAACTTTGCCTCAAAATAAAATAATTTATATGAAATTGAAAAATGTAAGTCTGTATGTTATCGCGTCCATGCTTTTCTTTACTTCCTGCATAAGCAAGAAAGTGTTGAAGGCTGAACAGGACCGTTATGTGCTGCTGCAGGGTGAGCAAACAAAACTGCAGGAGGAATTAAAAAATTGTAATGACCTGACCGCAGAGAACTCCCGCAAGAAAGCGCTCCTTGAATCAGAGATAGAAAACCTTAAAAAGCAGGTTGATTACCTGAAAGAAAATAATAACCAGGCATTAAAACAATTGGAAAACTTATCTGTAATTTCTGGCTCGCAGGCTGAAAGTATAAAAAAATCCCTTGACAATATTGGTTCAAAAGATGCATACATCCAGGGGCTTCAATCCGCCTTAAACCGGAAAGATTCTATTAACCTGGTACTGGTTACTAATTTAAAAGGCGCCATTGGCAACCTCGATGATAAAGACATAAATATAAAAGTAGATAAGGGTGTAGTGTACATTGATATTTCTGATAAACTACTTTTTAAAAGTGGCAGTTATGATGTGACAGACCGGGCAAAAGAAGTTTTGGGTAAAGTTGCATTGGTACTAAAAAACCAGCCTGATATCGAATTTATGGTGGAAGGGCACACGGATAGCGTTGCCTTCAAAAGCGCTGTTTTATTGGATAACTGGGACCTTAGCGTAAAAAGAGCGACCACAGTGGTTCGCATTTTAGAAAACCAATATGGCCTTGATCCCGCCCACATGGCTGCATCCGGCCGTGCTCAATACAAGCCTGTTGCTGACAATGCTACTCCCGAAGGAAGAGCGGCAAACCGCAGGACAAGGATCGTAATCCTGCCACAACTTGACCAGTTCTTTAAGTTGCTGGAGAAAAAATAAAGCCACCTTTCCAATAAAAAAAGCCACCTTTTATACAGGTGGCTTTTTTTATTGGAAAGGTTGATTTATATAAGACGGTGTTCCTTAATTGATGTTGCCCGGTGGTTTTATAATGATACTACTTTACTAAATGCCGACACATATTTATCGATATAAAATTGCTTCGTCTTCGATTTGTATTGCATTATAAATCGCGGATGCTCAAGTGCCACTATATTTTTAAAAAATTGTTTCTCTTCATTTAGCTGGCGAAGGAATTTTTCATTTTTTCCATTGCCGAAACAAAAACAGGTATCAGTTTCAATTCCAAAACTGATTTGTTTTTGAATGCTTTCGACTATAAAATCATATACCGCAGCTGTCAGTTCCCTGCTATCATAATAATTATAATTAATTTCTTTACCCCGACTGCCGGTAGCGGTAAAGCCAAGCGGGCAGATCGAATTGATATAAAAATTATTATAAAATTTCATTACACCGCCGTATGCATCTATCATTTCATAAACAAATACGGATGAAGTTTCATGCGTTTCTTTTCCTTTATATTTTATATGACATTTTTCGATCAATCTTTTTGAATCCGTAAATGGAATACCAGTAACACCGCCACCAAATCTTCCCGGGTTTATCCCGAGGATCATGTGACGGGAACGTGTATCATTGTAATACTTTTTATAAAACAGGGAGGAAAGCGGAATGATATTTTTATCTTCCCTAAACGGGTTCATCATGCTGATACCGGCAGGTAAATCACCTTTAAAATCAACTTTTTTATTAAACGCGATCACATGATCGGCAAATGTTTTCATAACGGAAATGTAATGATTTTCCAGTTCCGTGCGATTCGATATTTTAAGGGCGGTATGTTTCGTCTGTTATTTCTTTTATAAAAAAAAGGTGGCGACAATCGTCACCACCTTTTTGCTTCGGTCTTCTGTCCGCTTAGCTAATCACGATCTCACGTTTTTCCGGCTGCCTGCCTGGTAAAAACGGGAGGCTCACCTGTAACACGCCATCCACATATTTGGCAGAGATATTCCCTGCGTCGATGGACTCATCGAGGTCGAAGGTCCTTTCAAATCCGCCACGGCTGTACTCGCGCAATATCCACTCCGGTCGCGGAAAGCCTTCCGGCGGCAAATACGAAACGGTAAGCGTGGTTCCTTTTACATCAAGGTGAAAATGTTCCCTGATGCGGCCGGGAGCAAACACCAGCATTTCAAAGCTGCTGTCTGTTTTGAAAATGTTTACTGCGGCCCTTTGCATTGAACGGATGAGCATACCACCTTTGCGGTAGTTGCTTCCATAATTGTTGCCTTTTGCGGCACATGACTCATTGTAGTGCATGTCATTTAATTTTAAATCAAAAAAATTGTTACAATAGTGAAGACGAATGACTGGAGGGGATATTTTAAAATAGATACGGGATGCTGGATGCCGGGATACTGGAAACTGGATGTGGCACCAGGCGAAAAGTAACGGCCAGTTTAAAATTAAAGCTTGTACAAACAGTAGAAATACATTAATTTGATTAGTAATTTCAAATTAAACTTACCAGGCGAAAACGAACAGAACATGGTTAATATTGAAACATTTAAAAACCTGGCCCTTTCATTTCCTGAAGCAGTTGAAAAGCCTCACTTTGAAAAAACATCTTTCCGGATAGAGAAAGGTAAGATCTATGCCACGCTTGACACCGCGTCCGCAATAGCCTGTCTTAAACTAACAGAAATAGACCAATCTATATTTTGCGCAATTGACGCAGCGATCATTTATCCAGTGGATAATAAATGGGGTAAACAGGGCTGGACATTGATCGAACTTAAAAAGGTAAAAAAAACTATATTAAAAGATGCCCTGGCAAAATCTTATGAATTAGCAATGCTTAAAATAAAAGCAGTAAACACATAAACGTAATACTAAATTTCTCTAACATGAAAAAAGCCGCCGGTACAAAAGAAGATCCCTGGATATTAAAAACACCCCCGGGATCATCAGAATTTACGATGTATAAAGATGAAAGCAAAACGCCGCCCATACTGGTTTGTACAGTTGGGAAGACAATATTGCATTACAACTACAGCTGCCTGCAGGACCTTCACCAGATGCTGAAAGAAAATGGCGATTGGGTGGAGCTGGGTAGCGCCGATGAACAGAAACCTGCAAAAGATGGCACCGTAGAAGCATGGGGCCGCGATCCCAAAAACCCAACTGGTGGCTGGTATGGTTTAAAGAAGGGTTTCCGCGGACGATTTGGAATGTACATTCCACCATTAATGGAATTATTAGGACTGGCTGAATTAGAACACAATCCTAAAAACAACCGGATGCGGGCAGTATAGCGTGGTATTTTGGAAGGCCCAACAATTACGTCCGCTTGCGATAATTCACTATTGCCCAGCTGTTAAAAAATACAGCCAATCCAAGGACTGATAACAGGTGATATTTTATGTCGGCAAACCCACTGCCCTTCAATACGATCATGCGCATTACCTCAATAAAATAGGCGACCGGGTTAATACGCGTTATCCATTTTGCCCATTCCGGCATGCTGTCTATAGAGGTATACAAACCACCCAGCAACATAAAGACCATCATTACAAAAAAGCCTATAAAGGTAGCCTGTGTCTGTGTTTCAGAATAAGTGGATATCAGTAATCCAACCCCTAATAAAGCCAGCAGGAAAACCATGGCGAAAATATATATTAATAATACATTGCCCACCGGCACAATACTATAAACAACCCTGGACACTATCAGCCCGATCGTAAGCGTTACCAACCCCATTATCCAAAAAGGGATTAGCTTGCCCAGGATGAAAGTAGATTTGCGAATGGGTGAAACGTTGATCTGCTCGATGGTGCCTACCTCTTTTTCGTGCACAATGTTCAAAGAAGATAAAAAAGTACCGATCATCGTAAGCAGCGTTACCAAAATACCCGGTACCATAAAATCTTTATAGTTCATCGTAGGATTGTACCAGTTGGAAGAAGTGATCCCAATAGTGGGTATCTCATTAAATGCTGGGAACGTCATCCACTCCATTTGTATTTCTTTGTTGAAATCCCGGATGATACTGGCCGCGTAAGCACCACCCAAATTGGCCTTGGTGCCATTTACTGCGTTAACCGCGATCAGCATGCTACCCTTGTTTTCTTTCACCAGGTCCTTTTCAAATCCGTGTGGTATCTCAATTATGAGGTCCGCATGATCAGATTCAATGGCGCCTAATGCTTTATTGTAAGAGGGCGAATAATCAGTCAAGATAAAATACCCGGATGACGTAATCTTTGAAATGAATTTTCGTGAGTAGGACGAATGATCGTGATCCACCACGCTGAGCAGCACATTCCTGACTTCGTAATTGGCTGCAAATGGAAATATCAGCAACTGTATAAATGGCATTATCAGCACAGACCTTAAAATAGCAGGATTGCGAAATACCTGCCTGAATTCTTTTTCCAATAAAAAAGATAACTGATTCATACCAGTCTTGTTTTAAATTTTGATAGACTGATGGCCAGGAAAAAAATTGCCATCCCGAATAATATGAGCGTTTCCCTCCATACCATTTTAAATCCCAATCCTTTTATCATAACCCCTTTTACGATAATAAAAAACCATTTGGACGGTACCAAATTAGACACGAGCTGCAAAGGTTTGGGCATACTTTCGATCGGGAACATAAATCCGCCCAATAGTAAGGTAGGCAGTAACAAACCCATCAGGGAAATCATCAGTGCAGTCTGCTGGGAATCGGTTACATTAGAGATCATCAATCCCAGCGATACAGAAGTCGTAATAAAAAGCAGCGCTTCTGCCAGCAATAACAGCAGGCTGCCATTGATCGGAACTTCAAGCAGGGTAACACTTACAATCAAAATGGTTGTAACATTTACCAGTGATAAAAACATGTAAGGGATCGCCTTGCTTAAAATAAAAAGCAATGGCTTTAAAGGCGACACCAGCAATACCTCCATAGTATTTATTTCTTTTTCCCGCACGATCGCCACAGAAGTCATCATAGCGGAAATGAGTATCAGGATCATAGCCATTACGCCTGGCACGAAGTTGTAAGCACCCTTCAACTGCGGATTGTACAGCATCCTTACCTGTGGCGTGATCAGGTAAGGTGTTTGTAGCCGGCCATTTAAATCACCCTGGTAATCCCTGATAATATTGGCAGCATAGTTTGTAACAGTGGTGGCGGTATTGGGATCAGCGGCGTCAGCGATCAATTGCACCTGTGCATCATTGCCATGCAGTAAAGCCTCGCGGAACCCAGGCTGAAAAACCAATACCATCCTGATCTTTCCCGTTTTAAAAGCAGTTTCAATATCATGTTGTGTATGCAGGATCCGGGCAATATTAAAATACCGGCTGGCTTCAAAACGCTGGATAATCTCCGCAGTGGTAATGTCTTTCGAATTATCCAGCACGGCAATGCCAGAGTCTTTGATCTCATTGGTAAGTGCAAAACCAAATAAAATGATCTGCACGATGGGCATGAAAATGATGATCAGCAAAGATTTCCGGTCACGGAAAATGTGATAAAATTCTTTTTTTACAAATATGATAAACTGCTTCATGTTTTTTTGATTGATCTCATAAAACCTAATCTCCTGCCCGATTTGCTCCCCTCGCCAATTGTAAAAAAACTTCATCCATAGACTTCGCATTAAATGTTTTTTTCAGGTTGCGCGGCGTATCCATCGCTTCTATTTTTCCATCTACCATAATAGATACGCGGTTACAATATTCCGCTTCATCCATATAATGCGTGGTAACAAAAATGGTAATACCCCTCTCCGCCGCCTGGTAGATCAGGTTCCAGAATTCCCGGCGCGTAATCGGATCGACACCGCCGGTTGGCTCGTCGAGGAAAACAACTTTTGGTTCGTGAAATATCGCAACCGAAAATGCCAGCTTTTGCTTCCAGCCCAGTGGCAAAGATTTTACGAGTGTATTGGTCTCTGACAACAGGTTCAATTGCTTTAACAATGTCTCTGTTTTTTCTTTGATCAATGGCCGGCTCATTCCATAAATACCTGCATAAAAACGTATATTCTCTTTTACGGTAAGGTCTTCATACAAAGAAAATTTCTGACTCATGTAACCGATATTCTGCTTAATTTTTTCTGTCTGCCTGAACACATCAAAACCTGCTACGGTGGCCGATCCGGAGGAAGGCAACAACAACCCGCAAAACATCCTTATCGCAGTTGTCTTACCTGCGCCGTTCGCTCCTAAAAAGCCAAATATCTCCCCTTTTTTTACATCAAAAGATATCTCATTGGTCGCTATAAAATCGCCGAATCTTTTAGTAAGCTTATCGGCAGTGATGACCGTTTCATTCATTTAATTAAATTTTTAATTTAAAAATACCAGGCGATTGAACCAAAATAATTGACTGTCATTATCCTCCCGTAAGCCTGGTAATGCAGGTTATCTTTTATTATATGCCACTCATCAACTCGATAAAACAATCCTCAATATTTGGCGTCGCTAATTGCAGTTCAATTTCATGGTGCGACAGGTACAGGAGGTAATTCATTATTTCATCCTTGCCTGAGCTGTCATTTTTAAGCACCAGGTGATGAAATTCTCCAAATGCATAACATTTTTCTGTATTGCCGTAATGCTGCAAGTCATTTAGCAGGCGATACATTTCTGCAGAACGTACTGACCACATAGTTTTTGTAAATTTTTTAATGATATTTCCCGGTGTGTCGATGCGCATAATTTTACCTGCCTGCACCAGTGCTACACGGTCGCATAATTCGGCTTCATCCATGTAGGGCGTAGATACCAAAATGCTTATCCCCTGCTGTTTCAAACCCTTTAGCATTTCCCAGAATTCTTTTCGTGACACCGCATCCACACCGGTGGTCGGCTCGTCCAAAAACAATACGGACGGGCGATGGATCAGGGCGCAGCACAAGGCCAGTTTTTGTTTCATGCCACCAGACAACTTACCGGCCCGCCTGTTTTTGAAAGGTTCGATTTGTACATAAATATCTTTAATGAGGCCATAATTTTCTTCGATGCTGGTATTAAAAATAGTCGCAAAGAACCTGAGGTTTTCTTCCACCGTCAGGTCCTGGTACAATGAGAATTTACCAGGCATATAGCCGATCCGGTTGCGGATCTCCTTGTATTGTTTCACCACATCAAAACCATCAACGGAAGCGCTGCCGCTATCGGCCAGCAGCAATGTTGTGAGTATCCTGAAAAGTGATGTTTTACCTGCTCCATCTGGTCCGATCACACCGAATAATTCTCCTTTTTCCACTTCCATGGAAATATCGTTCAAGGCTGTTACCGGCTCTTTTTTCGAACCGTATTTCTTTATGATATTATTTACTGTTACTGAACTCATTTTGTTATTTATTAAAAACTACCTCCCCATACATACCGATCTTAAGGTATCCGTCATTCTTCACATTTATCTTGACAGCATATACCAGGTTGGCCCTTTCTTCTTTTGTTTGTATTGTTTTGGGAGTAAATTCGGCTTTGTCCGATATCCAGGTAATGGTTCCGGCCATTTCCCTGTATTGTCCTTTCCCATCGTCTACCAATACCTTTACGGGCTGGTTTAATTTCACCTGTGCCAGCTGATCACCCGTGAGGTAGGCACGCAGTTTCATTATCGACAGGTCAGCTATTTTGTAGATCGCCTTGCCTGTAATGGTGTACTCGTTTGCATCGGCATACTTAGTAAGTACAGTGCCATTTACAGGATTGATGATCTTTGTTTTATTCAGCTGATCCTGGAACTGTGCAACCCGTTTTTCCATCGGGTTCGTCTCGCTCAATATACCCCTGTTTTGTATTGCCACCGACTGGCGTTGAGCATTGATCTGGCTCTGCAACACGGCCAGCTGGCTCTTTGACGCAATGATCTGCTCTTTTAAAACATTTACCTGTCCGGTTATATCGTCCAGTTGTTTGGCGGGTGACGCGTTGGCCGCAACCAGGTTTTTATATCGTTGTTGCTCTATCAACAATGTTTTCAATTGCTCTTCCTGTACAGCTATTTGTTGCTTTTGAGCAATTGTCTGCGATTGTAAAATCCCGATCTGTGGTGATGGATCATTTGTTTTCTGCTTTAGCGCATCAACAGCAGACGTTGCCTGCTCCTTTTGTAATTGTATGGCAGAAGGGTCGATGTTTCCTACCACGGAATCCTTTATTAATATGGAGCCTTCTTCTACATCGAGGCGCAGGATTTTACCATTTGCTTCCGACGAAACAATGATCTCATCCGCTTCAAAGGTTCCGGTTGCATCGTACCTGGCATTGCCGGAATTGCAGGCAAAAAATAATATGAGCGGCAGCGGTGAAAAAAATTTAAAAAACGATTTCATATTTTTGATTGATTGCTTTTTCAATAATGATTATCGCCCCATTATGATCTTATAATTGTACTGGCTTTGTAACAGTGACACTTCATGTAATTTTTGATTTAAGCGCGCCTGGTTTTCAGCATTGACCTCCCGGATATAATCATCCGTAGTGATAATGCCATTGGAAAGTTTAACAAGGGCGTTTTCCTTTATCCGCGTACGTAAGCCGATGATAGAAGAATCGCTGGTTATTAATTGCTGGTATTTTTCAATCTCATTTTTTTGTCTTACTGACGACTGCTGGTTATTTGTCAAAAAATTCTCCTTTTGTTTAAGAACTACCTGCTCCTGTATCTTCAACACCGCTTTGTCTTTTCGCTGCGTAAAACGCCCCATGATCGGAATATTCAGTTTTACCCCAGTCATGTAAAACCAATCGAACTGGTTCTTCAATTGATTTAAGCCTGGCTTACCGTAACCGCCATTGGCAAAAATGAAGAACTGGGGATTCGTTTTTGCATTGATCAGCCTGGATTGCAACTGAATACTTTGTTGTTGAAAATCAAATAGTTTTAATTCGGGTCGCACTACCACCGTGTCATTCATATTGTAAGAACCAATGGGTGTAGTTAGCTTAATATACTCATCGATGTTAGCGCCCGTAAGGATAGCCAGGATTTGTATCGATTGTTTTTTTACCGAATTAAATTCGATTATTTGCTGCCCGGTTTTTAACAGTTCAGCATTCAACAAATCTTCATTGCTTTTTGTAGCAACGCCATTTAAAACCTGCGCTGTTACTGTCTTAAGACTATTGTCCAGGTCTTGTTTGACCAGGCCCATCAATTGTATATTCTGATCCATTAGTAAAGCGGTAAAGTAATAACTGTTTATCGTTGAGCGTAGTTGATAAAGGTCCACTTCTACTTTCTGCGCCTCTGTCGCGGTACTGACCCTTTGAAGCTTTTTCTGGCCGGAGGTTACGCCGCCATCATAAACGGGCTGCACCAGGTCAAGGGTACTCCTGTACTGATCCTTGTCCAATTCTTCGATTGTTACATTCGGGATTTTTATAGGCAATGATGTTACTGCTGACTGGTAACTGCCTTGTGCATTTAAATCCAGCTGTGGAAGCCACTTAAGGTTTAAATTCTTTTCAGTAATATTACCAGCCGCAATCATCAACGCTTTTTGTTGGTAAAGCGGTGAATTTTTAGCAGCCATTTCGTAACATTCCTCAATAGTGAGGGAGCTTACCCGCTGGGCATCCAGCAGCCGGGTGATTGTAAGAAAAATAATCAGCAGATATATTTTCCGGTTCATATTAATTGTATTTACTTATTGATTTTGTTAGACAATTATTTCATTGTCATATTTTTAAAATTTTGTCTCTGTCTTCATTAGCTAACAGCTATTTTATTTTTATTGCATTGATAATAAACATCGCCACTTCCTTCTTCCGTCGTTGAATCATCGCCAGGTATTGTTTTTCGTTCACCTGCATTACATTCTTCACCATCGGTTTGGCAACTGTGGGGAATATACATAAGGACTGGATGTTGATCAGTAACTGATCGGCGCCGATGTTAATGATATTACCCTTTTTTATTTCCTCCTTAACCTGCTTTTGAAAATTACCGATTACTGATTTTACATCCAGGCGCTTTAGCTGTTCCATTATAATTGCGGGGTTCCTGCTTATTTCATTGATCACAAACAACGGCATATCAGGGAACTGGCTCATGCGTTCAATATCCAATTCAACGATATGTTCTATCTTTTCAAAAAGCGGAATATCAGCCATCATTACCCCAGCCAGGTTGGAAAAGAATTTGCCAAATTCCTGTCCGAATATTAACCCAAACAATTTTTCCTTTGATTCAAAATAATAATGCACGAGGGCTTTGTTGATCCCTGCCTCATCAGCTATATCCTGCATACGGGCACCTGATAACCCTTTCCTTGTAAAAGCTTTCCGGGCTGCAAGTAATATCGTTTCTTCTGTAGTTTCATTTTTTTTCTTCATCCTGTAAATGTTTAACCATTTGGTTAATTTCGGTAAAGATAAAAATCATTTTCGTAATTCAAAATAAAATATTAACCAAATGGTTAAATATTTTGATCATTGGTATTTTCGCTGGAATACCTTGAAACGATTGGCATACCGGTGGTTACCATCGGGCAGGATGAGTTCCCGAGTTTCTATTCTTCCAAAAGCGGCTACACTTCACCGTTACGACTGGATACGCCTGATGATATCGTTGCCTTATTGCGTACCAAATGGGACTTTGGATTGAAGGGATCTGTCCTGGTTGCAAACCCGGTTCCTGTCGCCCACGAATCGGGTAATGAAGAAATAGAAGTGCATATCCGCCAGGCGCTGTCTGCCGCCGCAGTAAAAAATATCAAAGGAAAAGAAGTCACTCCTTTCCTGCTCAAATATATCGCTGCCAATACCGAAGGAGAAAGCCTGCAGACAAATATCGCCCTGATATTAAACAATACAAAAATAGCTGCCGGTATTGCCGTATCCTTTGCCAATAGTAGTGTTTAAATTATTTAACATTTCAATAAACTTGCCGTAGAACTATTCAGTTTTTTAATGGTTATCCGGGAAAAACAGCTTCGACCTTTTGGGTAAATGACAAGCCGGGCAAAGATTTGATGATTATCAGCAAATAGTGAACAGGATACACGGGACCGCTTTTTTTACTCTAAAAAAGTCTTCGCAATCACCACAGCACAAAACTTATTAGCGAGGCAAATTTTCAAATGTATGTTTTTTATATATTTGCTTTTAAACACTATGTGTATAAATAATATGAAGTTTTATTAAAGGCAATTCGCTAAATTTGAAAGACAAGTTATTTAATAAGTACCAATCATTACTTCAGTAAACTTTTAAACCCAACCCATTTTGACAGAAACAATTATTAACCTTGAAACCGTTAACCCGATTGAGTTTTTTGGCGTTAACAATGGTAAACTTGACATTCTAAAAAAGAAATTTCCCCTGTTAAAAATTCTTAGCCGAGGCACACAGGTAAAACTGAGCGGGGCACCCGAACAGATTGTGGATGCCAAAGAAAAAATCGACCTGATCGTTCAATACATTGAACGCAATGGCCACATGAGCGAAAATTATTTCGAACAGATCCTGGGTGGTGACGACCAGCAGGTGGTTGATAATTTTGTTGACCGTAACCCTAACGATGTATTGGTATTTGGCCCCAACGGTAAAACAGTAAGGGCTCGCACCGCTAACCAGAAACGCATGGTGACCGCGGTTGATAAAAATGATATCGTATTTGCAATCGGGCCTGCAGGTACCGGTAAAACTTACACCGCTGTAGCATTAGCGGTAAGGGCTTTAAAAGCAAAAACTGTTAAGAAAATTATTTTAACCAGGCCGGCAGTGGAAGCAGGCGAAAACCTCGGTTTTTTGCCCGGTGACCTGAAAGAAAAGATCGATCCGTATTTGCGTCCTTTGTACGACGCGTTGGATGATATGATCCCTGCAGATAAACTGGGATACTATATGACCACCCGCACGATTGAGATTGCACCGCTGGCTTACATGAGGGGGCGTACATTAGACAATGCTTTCATTATTTTGGATGAAGCGCAAAATACCAATGACGGGCAGCTAAAAATGTTCCTCACGCGTATTGGTGCTAACGCCAAAGCCATTATCACCGGAGATCCTACGCAGATCGATCTTCCCAAGAATATGCGCAGTGGAATCGACAAGGCCCTTCGAATCTTGAAAAACGTAGAAGGCATAGCGCACATCGAACTGGATGAAGAAGACGTGGTGCGGCATAAACTGGTAAAGGCAATCATCAGGGCTTATGAAAAGGATAAAGATTTCGATGCTCCGAACGAACGTCGTTAAAATTTATAATTCAAAAATAAAATTC
>JBDSLD010000136.1:0-9298 GCA_039916545.1 Ferruginibacter sp. | reverse complement strand
TATACCTGTTTGCTTTTTTAGCTGCAGTCGCAGCCGGTACGCTTATGGGCGGTCCGCTGGGCGACCGTTTTGGACGCAAGTATGTTATCTGGTTTTCGATATTAGGGGCTGCGCCATTTACAATGATATTACCTTACGCCAATCTTTTCTGGACAGGCGGCCTGGCAGTCATTGCAGGAATTATAATTGCATCAGCATTTTCAGCGATACTCGTGTATGCACAAGAGCTGATCCCGGGCAAAGTAGGTATGGTCTCCGGTCTTTTTTTCGGTTTTGCATTTGGAATGGGCGGAATAGGCTCGGCATTACTCGGTCGTCTTGCGGACCACCGGGGCATTTTATATGTATTTCACCTTTGCGCTTTTCTTCCATTGATAGGAATTATTACCGGCCTGCTGCCTGAGGTAGAACAAAAAAAGAAGGGCTCTTAACATAAAGAATTTAAAATAAATGAGTTCATTGATTGCGGTAATTCGAGGTGCATAACTTTCTATAAGTCCATCGAAAAAAGTCATGAAAAATTTTAGAAACGGCTTACCCGCCGATGTATATTATATCGTGATTGACAGGCAGGGTACCTGAAAAAGATCAGGCAACTCAAGCAGGAGCATCGTTAGCAAGTATTACAAGAACTAAGTAATCAGACAAGTAAGAAAGCTAGTTTGGTGCTTTTTTTATGCATTGGGCGCAAGCATGTTATTTAAGGATGTGTATTTACAAATGAGCAAAAAAAGTAACTGCTTTAGAACGCTGGTATTGCTTCTGTGCCTTACAGCCGAAGCCATTCTTTTTGGAGCCTTGTATTTTATTTGTAAGAGTAGAACCTGGCCAAACGGGTACAGCTTAGCTGGTGAATCTCCTCACTAAAAAATAAATAAGGACTAATTTATTTAAAGATCGCTTATACTTGTTAATTAATTTTAGTTAAGTTAACTTATGCCCGGGACACTTCTTCCCATATATTTTCATGCAATATTTTTATCCTGTCAATTGTAGAAATTAGTCAGCATTTATGGTATGTTTTATTTTATAATCACTGATATTTAATAATTATTGGCTGGCACGTTTTTCCTTACATTTTAATAAACAAAAATCTATAAACATGGCAACACAAACTACACTGGATAACCAGGAAACAAACGCTTTTGATGAAAATCCCGGACCAGGCGAAACCGTTAATGAAAATGCAGAAAATGACATTACTCCCGGAGAACTGGAACTATTGGATGATGCCGGAACTGAATCCGAGGATGACGATGAATTGGATGAATCTACATTGGATGACACAGATGAAGATGGAGATGAATTAAATGAAAAGGACGACCTTACCGGCGATGACCTGGACGTTCCAGGCAGTGACGCGGACGATGCGGATGAAGCGATTGGAGAGGAAGATGAAGAAAATAACAGTTATAGCTCCGCCGACCAGGAAGACGATGAGGATGATGACGATTCTGTTATTTAAGGTGTACCAACTTATTAATAGTTGCCCGGCCTGTACTGGTAAAAACGGGCAACTATTTATACTTTCCTTTTCTAATGCTTGGGAAGCTTATCTGCCGAAGCTCTTTTTGTATTTCAATTTTCCTGGCAGTCAATAATTTCCCAGGTATATTTTAACGGTTGCGAATTGATTTATGTACCCGAAGCGGGCATATTACAGCTTTTTGTATGAACTGATACGGGTAAAAATAAAACCCGGACGGTTACATGTAGTTGTAATATTTTAATTAATTTCATAGCACACCTTAATAATTAGTATGAAAACACTGTCTGAAACCTGGTTTGCGGAAGGCTTTATAGATTTTGAGTTGAAGAAATATACCCTGCTTGCCTATTTGCAGGAGATCAACAGTGGTTTCCGCGAGAACAAACTTTATCCCCAGCTGGCGGATATTATTTTCCATTACAACAACGTGGTTTCTTTTAGGGATAATAAAAAATTACTACAGGATAATTTTCCTAAACGCCTTACCGGCATACAACTGGAAAAATTAACCCTGCTTTACGAACAGGTTATTGAAGATGATGAACTGATGAAAGAGTTGGAAGAGATCATACATTACGCTACCGGTAAAATGAAAAAGACCATAAGTAACGGAGCCGAAATATATGAATTTGTGGAAACAAAAATTGTTATTGTACCAGTAGGAATTGTTCCGTTAGATAACACTGAGGG
The DNA here is from genome assembly GCA_039916545.1 of Ferruginibacter sp. GTDB lineage: Bacteria > Bacteroidota > Bacteroidia > Chitinophagales > Chitinophagaceae > Ferruginibacter. Next base: position 7,119 of record JBDSLD010000136.1, on the reverse strand, counting down.
CTATTTCTTTTTAAACAATGGCAATCAAAAAGATACCCTGGTGTACCAATACCGGCTTACCATCTTTGAAAAGCATGATGAAAAATACCGCGGCATCAGAACAGACTTTATCGATAGCAGGTTCCGCAGCATGACATCTACCTACGAGCATATTAAAATGGATTTGATCCGTAAAAAGTCAGACCTGCCTAACCCTGCTGTTTACGCAATTGAGACATCGCTCAGGTTCCCGGTAGAAGAAACGTTGTTGCCAGTTGCAAAAAGATACCTGGTAAAATTTATTTCGTCTGCTGCCTGATTTGGCTTATTAGTGCAGTAGAATGTTTAATCCTTATTCCCGCCTGCTTTACAGCGATCCTTCATCGGCATTCCTCCGGATGCGGCCTGCTGCAACCTTACATAGTGTTTGCAAGAAAACGCTGAAAACCTTTACAGACAATGGATTGTGGAGATTTTTCTTGTTGAATATTATTAATTTGAAACTAAAGAAATGGCCCCTAAAATAAAATATTGCTGATCTGTTTATTAAAAGGCATTTAAGTGTGGCCACTATTTGATTTGCTACATCAGTAACCGGGTTAGCTGCTTTTCGTTGGTTCGGTAGTTTTTTATTTAAGGTTAAAGATTAAAGCTAAGTATTTCAAAAGGAAACTGAAATTTTATTACTGCCGTAAAACAACCTGGTAAACGGGAAGTCGAAAAGGCAGATACCATTGAATGGGCATGATATACTTTAACTAATAAAGTGACAGGATCTTCAGCGGATAACGAAAATTTACTCCTCGTATTATATTGTATGGCTAAACTTTATTGACTAATTTAACCGGCTCGCTGGTTTACTGATTTCCTAAAACCGGTCGGATTTGGCACGTTTTTATCAGCATTACATTAAAAATATAAAAACAAAGATTATGGAACAACCAAATGATAATACGCCTGAACCAATAAAACCTGATTTAAAACACGACAATATGGAGTATGCTGCATCTACAGATGGCGATGACATATTAGATTCAGACAAGGAAAGCGTCCAGGAAATTGAGGATGAAGAAATTACCGCAGAGGAACTGGAGCTTTTACAGGATGACGATATCGATAACCAGGCCGAGGCGCTCGACACTGCAGAAACGGATAGCCTGGCAGATGAGGATAATTTTTTGACTGAGGAAAAATCAGACGAAGAATTTGAAGATATACCTGAGGAAGAAGAAGAGCAGCGCAGAAAATAATAAGTTGTGGATATATTTTATTTGCCGAAGCAATAGATATACTACAAATACAAATGAGCCTGGATTTATACCCAGGCTCATTTGTATTTGTAACATAATATTATTTTTTCTTTGCCATAGCTGCCGGGAAATGCTGGATCTTTTGATCCAGTTCTACGATCTTCCCGTTTACAATTCTTAAATCGTCCACAACAGACACAGAATCTATTTTGCCGCTTTTGGTGGTATTGGTTTCTTTATACCACATTGTTACATATTCCCGCTTCTTATCTTTCGAAATAACAGATTCCCAATCGTGCATTTCTATTTTCTGTGAGGTAAGTTCACCCCGCGATGTGGTAAAGATTTTTTTCAGGCTATCCTTACTCACCCTGGCGAAAAATCCATCGAACTTAATGTCGACGGTATCTCCAAAACTGGCCACAGATGCCTCGATATCGCCGTTCTCATATGCCTTTAAAGACTTCAGCACAGTGACAGCATGTTTTTGATCGCCCGGTTGCCAATCCTGGTAAGGATTTTCCAATGTGTAAGGATAATCATATTTTTCTGCCGTAACCGTGGTAGCAGCGGCCATGTTGCTGCTATCTGTTGTTTTCACTCCTGAAGTGCTGCTTGTGTCATTACAGCCAATGAGCACAGATAGCAGGATCACAATAACTAATAATTGTTTCATGTTTAATTTTTATAATGGAAAAAAAGGATGGCGGGCGAAATGTAAGCAGGTGGCCCGGCCAGATATTTTGGACCAACCTCACTTAAGACGATAAGATAGAAACTAAAAAGTTAGCAAGCAAGTTTTGGTTCAAAATTAATTATCGAACCGTCCATTAATTGGCTTCACAGGTAAGATGAAAATTAGTAATACCAAAGTGATTTGTTCTGTAACAACATGTTTTCTACCGCGCTTACCTTTTCAGGCGCTATTTTTTTATTATCGGCTACGTGTTCACCATCTGCAGTGCAAAATGAATCCCTAAACGTCAGCTCGAGGGTTTCTCCGCCTAATAATGTATTGTCCTTTTCCTTATCACTTACAAAAAAGTAATAAATGCCATGCTTCAGAAAAGTTTTCACCATTAAGCTAAACGTCTCCCCATTATGTTCCAATTGTAAACTTCCTTGCAGAGTCATACAGGTATTTTACTTATAAAAAAAATATGATATAGGGGGTAAGCGACCGGTGGTATTTCAGATTGGAAGAGGAGATGGCTTAATGCGGAAATTACGGTAAAGGTGTAAATATACACAGTATATTTACTACAGCAATATTTTTTCTGTAAAAATTTATTAAGGAACTGAGAATGAACACCCGGCACTTCCGGCAGGCTTTTATTTTTGTATTTTTCCGATCGAACCATTATCTGTCGGAAATAGTTCAAAAATTTGTCGCGGCAGCAATCCTGTTTCTTCTTTATGCGATACATATAAGATGGAAGTGTTGGTCTCCAGGGCAATTTTATTAATCAGTCCGGTAAACAATGTGGCCATATCATCATCCAGGCCCGAAGTTGGCTCATCCAGTATCAGTAAAGGCGGGTGCTTTATCATGGCCCTTGCAATAAGGATCATCCGCTGGTGGCCCGCGGGGAACATCCGGAACGGTCGGTTTTTATCCTGGTACATCCCGATCAGCGACAACCAATCCCGCGCAAGTTGAACCTGGCTGTCGGATGGCTTTATATATAAACCCACCGAATCAAAAAAGCCGGAGATCACCATCTGTTCGATCGAATCCTGTCTTTCAAATTGCAAGGTCATTGATGGGGTAAAATACCCGATCTTTTTTTTCAGTTCCCATACCGTTTCACCTGATCCTTTTCGGTGGCCGAAAATCACCAGGTCCTGCCCATAACCCTTCGGACTATTGCCGGTTACCAGTGAAAGCAGCGTGCTCTTTCCCGAGCCGTTCGGGCCGGCCAGTTGCCAGAATTCCCCGGCATTGATCTCCCAGGAAATGTTTTGTAAAATGGGCCGGCCATCAAATTGAACAGATACATTCTTCATGCTGACCAGTGGCACTGTTTGGGGCTCATAATGGTTAAGCGGTGGCGGGATGGTGCCCACAAAATTATCACTGCCCTTTATATTTAATTGGGCAAGAAAACTAACCTGGTCCTGGCGCTGAACCATAGCCGTTCCTTCTATAGAATAAATGATATCAACGAAGGGTAGCAATTCGCTTTTACGGTTAAAAACCTGGACAAATAAAGTAGAAGCCGACAGCTCATTTAACTGTGTGAAAATAGATTGCCGCGTCTCCTTATCCAGGCTTTCAAACACATTGTCAATAATTATATAAGCTGGCTTTTTGGCAATAATATAAGATAGCAATGCTTTTCGTTGTTCTCCGCTGGACGAGGTGGCAAGCGAATTATTTCTACCGGTCGCAATTTCAAAATGGTCATGACGCATCTCTTCGTCTATAAAATATTGCAATGTTTTGTTTGAAAAAATTTCTCCGGCAAGGCCGCTTAAAGAAAAAGGGAAATCAAGTTCGCCCCCGTACATGATCTGCTTTAACAGCCAATCCTTATCACTATTGTGGGCGAGATAAAATGCGGTATGTTGTATTTTCTTCATTGGCCGGAAGATACTTTATATTTTTTTCCGGCAGCACCTAATAATTTGCGTGCGCAGGTTTTTAGTTTAGGTGGTAAAATATGCTTTGGCAGGATAGTAATTTTATAAACTCAAATAAAGCTTATTTAATGGAAAGGATAAAAATTACGGGCAGTTAATGTGCAAGCAAATTAACAATATTTGGAAGAAGGACTAATGTATAAGAGAAAAGCCAGGGATAGGCTGGCTGTTAATTTTTAGAAACCAGTTTGACAATATTCAATCGGTTAATCCTGGTTAGGAAGAAATGGAAATCACGAGACCAGTCAACAAGCTACCAGAGCCGGCTGATAACATAGTTAACGCGATTGTCCATATCAAAACATGGCGTGAATTTGTATTAAATGAAACAATAGCCACGGCAATATTTGCATAGCTGCTATCGGGCAGATCAGGAATTACAATTTCCCAACAAATAATAAATTATAATAAAAATAATGATCGTACTGAAGCATCCTCCGCCCAATTTTTTTGCGCCATAACCGGCAATCAACCCCCTGAATAATTTGTTCATCTCAGTAATTTATATTTTGATAAAAAGTAATCCCCGCTAAGAAAACATTAATTGTACCAAAAACAAAATATAAAATTATAAGATGAAATAACTGCTGTATAATTGGTGTCAATGTTGGGGCAACGATTCTTTTATCCCTATTGCATATTCGGCCTGTACTAAATCTTGTGTTTGATGACACCCGGGTTGCCAGCTAAAATTCCCATTCATAGTAGAAAAAAATACCCAACTGATTTTATCAATCAAAATTCTCATCGCGAAAGATTCGCTTGTATATGCTGCTGTCACTGGCAGTATAATTGCAGTTACCTTAGAATTGATAACTTTTTAACCTGAAATAAAATGGACCTAGCGAAAGAAGATTTTCCCGCCACTATCCAGGCATTTGACCTGCAACAAGACAAGGAGGTTTTTTTAGCCGAACAGGTGGTAAACAGTCAATCTGAAATTGAAATATTTACAACGTGTTATACCGGAAAATTGATAAAAGCAAAAAAAGTTCCTATCATCGTCGCCGACAGCAAGTACACGCCTGTTTATAAAAAGCAACGCTCGCTGACAGGATTAATTATGATCGTAGTTATCCTCGTCCTCGTCATTCTCGTAATCTATGGATTTTCCACTGGATGGATACAGCAAAAACTAAATCTAAAAGTTTAAGTACAATTTAATTTTTAGCTGAATAATTAATTATATCTCAAAAGATTTTATAGAAATTCTTGTCACAATGTTTTCCCCAAACAATTGAAATATTACCGCATCCGTTTAAGTTTGCCGTTGAATTAAATTACAATGGCAATCAAGGTTGAAAATAAAACAGGGCTGCTTTTGTCACCGCAGCAGGTATTAATGAATATAGCAATTTTGCAAAAACTTCATATACGCAAAACGCCGGCTGGTGTCAATTATGAAACAAGTGACCTTGATACAAAAGAGGTCAATAATACTTTTTCACATTTACCAAAAGCCGCCAGGGAAGTATTGGTATATTTTGACCAGGACCACAGCGAGTCAAGAAATCAACACATTCGCTCAAGATATAGGTCAGGCCGCGCAGGCATGGCTTATAGCGACTTTTATGAACCGGCTCTCTTACGGGAATTACATGCCCTTTTTGAAAAGATAAAGCCTTTTGCTGCTCTTTTTAAATGGTATCACACGATCTGGCAGGATAGATCTGTCGCCAAAACAGCGCCCTGTGCTTTTAGCAATTACAAACCGCAGTTACAATTTGAAGTGATAAAAGAAGATAATTTACTATCACTAAAAACGCGCATTGTTTTAAACGATGCTATCTATGACATTGGTGATTTTAACAGGTATCATTTTTTACTCACAGACAACAACGGATATTTTTTATTAAGCCTGAAGGATTTTCAAACGCTGGAATGGTTAAAGGAAAATAAGCCGGAACAATTTCAACACGATCCACCCGCAATGGCGGAGAATATTTTAGCGAGGCTGGAGGAAAATTACCACGTAAACCGCAATGGTTTATTTGAACAAAATATTATAGAGTCGCTACCGGTGAACAGGGTGATGCTGAGCGAGATCAGCGGTTCATTTTTAGTGTTAACCCCGCAATGGCTGTACGAGGGTTTTTTAGTGGAAAATGCCTGGAAGGAAAGCTATGAAATTACAAAAGCGGGGGTTGCCTATTTAATTAAAAGGAGCAAGGTGGAGGAGTTACGTTTTACAAAATTATTGGAAGCATTGCATCCCAATTTTGTAAAACAACTTAATGGCTATTATTACCTGTCATTTGCCGAAGCGCAAAAAAAACAGTGGTTCTTAAAGACCTACCATTTTTTGTTGGAGCAGGATATACAGGTGGTTGGAATGGATATGTTGCAGCATTTCCGCTATTCAACCGACAAGGCTGTCACAATAGTGGATATTAAGGAAAACGAAACCAGTACACTAGCGGTTAAGCTGAGCCTTTCTTTTGGCAAAGAAGAAATTACCCTTACTGACCTCCAAAAAATGTTACTTGCAGGACAGCGCGCCATATTGCTCAAAGACGGCAGCCTGGGCATTTTGAGTGATGAATGGATGCAACAATATGGCACCATTATCAAGCACGGAAAAATTTCAAAAAAAGAAATACTGGTGGCCCGCGGAATGGCATTGATGGCAGAACGATCGCCGGATGAAAACTCAGTATTAAAACAGGTACTGAAAGAAGACTGGTGGAAACGATGGCAGTTATGGCAACAGCCGGATACGATATCTTATTCCGTTCCGTCACGCGTGGAAGCTACCTTACGGCCTTACCAGCACAAGGGTTATGAATGGATGATATTGTTAGCTGAAGCCGGCGCCGGCGCATGCCTGGCCGATGATATGGGCTTGGGAAAAACATTGCAAACAATTTGCTTTATCGCCCATCAACTGGAAAAAAATCCTGCCGAAAAACACCTGATCATCTGCCCTGCCGGGTTATTGTACAATTGGGAACAGGAACTTAAAAAATTTGCTCCTTATCTTTCTGTAAGCATATACCATGGCAGTCAACGCAATTTTGAAAATATATTGGAAGGCGATCACCAGGTAGTCATAACAACCTATGGAACGATGCGTGCGGATATTGATAAAATAGCGACTATAAAATTTGGTACGGCCGTAATCGACGAGAGCCATAATATTAAAAACCCTTCCGCACTGATCACCCGGGCAGTTAACCAGGTGACCGCCAATACCCGCATTGCGCTTAGTGGCACACCGGTCATGAACAATACATTCGACCTGTATGCG